>JBATJF010000439.1:0-18826 GCA_049668345.1 Gammaproteobacteria bacterium | reverse complement strand
TTCCTGCACAGTCACCAGCTTCTCTTTCGGTGTCATGACGCTGGACACCGGCTTGTCGAGGTTGGTCTCGAAGCGGCGGTCGCGGCTGGTCACGATGCCCACCAGGTCATCGCCGTCGACCACCGGCACGCCGGAGATGTTGTTGGCGCGGGTCAGCGCGATCACGTCGCGGATGCTGGTATCGGGCGAGACCGTGATCGGATCCTTGATCACGCCGCTCTCGAACTTCTTCACCGTGCGCACCTCGGCGGCCTGGCGCTCGATGGTCAGGTTCTTGTGGACGATGCCGATGCCGCCTTCCTGGGCCAGGGCGATGGCCAGGCGTGACTCGGTGACGGTATCCATGGCCGCCGACAGTAGCGGCACCTGCAGCCTGATCTCGCGGGTCAGCTGGCTTTGCAGACTGACATCGCGTGGCAGGATGGTCGAATGCGCAGGCAGCAGCAGGACATCATCAAAGGTAAGGGCTTCCTGCACAATGCGCATGGGAGTTCGGTTTCCGCGGGTGAATGATTGGGGCGCCAATTATAGGGACTGGCGCTGGTCCGGTAAACCGCGCCACCCGGCTTTCCGACCCGATAACCGCGAAATAAATCCGGCCTTCAGCCCCGCAAAGCCGGCCGGTTTCGGGTATCCTTTCCGGTCATGCCGGCCACGCCCACAGACCCGGACAACCCGCCCCCGGAACGCGACGTCTTCAGCGTATCGCGTCTCAACCAGGCGGCGCGCACCCTGCTGGAACAGGGTTTCCCGCGCATCTGGATCGAGGGCGAGCTGTCCAATGTCTCGCGCCCCTCCTCCGGTCACCTGTATTTCACGCTCAAGGACAGCCAGGCCCAGGTGCGTGGCGCCATGTTCCGCAACCGCAACCAGCTGCTGCGCTTCCGCCCCGCAGAAGGCATGCAGGTGCTGGTGCGGGCGAAAATCAGTCTCTACGAGCCGCGCGGCGACTACCAGCTCATTGCCGAATCCATGCAGGAGGCCGGCGATGGCCTGCTGCAACGCGCCTTCGAGGCATTGAAGCGCAAACTGGACAGCGAGGGCCTGTTCGACCCGGCGGGCAAACGGGAACTGCCGCCGCTGCCGCGGCGCATCGGCGTGATCACCTCGCCGACCGGTGCCGCGCTGCGCGACGTGCTGAGCGTGCTGCGGCGGCGTTTTCCGGCCATCCCGGTGCTGGTCTACCCGGTGCCGGTACAGGGCAAGGACGCCGGCCGGGAGATCGCCGCCATGCTGCATACAGCCGCCACCCGCAACGAGTGCGATGTGCTGATCCTCACCCGTGGCGGCGGCTCGCTGGAGGACCTGTGGGCGTTCAACGAGGAAATCGTGGCGCGCGCCATCCATGCCTGCCCTATCCCGCTGATCAGCGCTGTCGGTCACGAGGTCGATTTCACCATTACCGACTTCGTGGCCGACCGCCGCGCCCCGACCCCGTCGGCGGCGGCCGAGCTGGCCAGCCCGGACCAGGCGGACTGGCTGGGGCAGTTCACCACCCTGCAGACCCGCCTCACCCGGCGCCTGCAGCAGCGGCTCACGCAGGATCGCCAGCGCCTGGGCTGGCTGGAGCAGCGCCTGGCCCGCTGTCACCCGGGCCAGTTCCTGCGCCAGCGCGCCCAGCGCCTGGACGAGCTGGAGAACCGCAGCCGGCTTGCCATACGCTCACATTTCAACAACCTGCATGCTTCTCTTCACATGCTACATGCGAAGTTGCAGCAACTAACGCCACGCCATCGCATTCATCGCACCGAACTGCAGCGCCAGGCCATGGACTCACGGCTGCGCACAGCCATGAACATACTGCTCGCGACACGGCAACGGCGCCTGGCACTGGCCTGCAAGGCGCTGGACACCGTCAGCCCGCTGGCCACGCTGGAACGCGGCTATGCCATCGTCAGCCGCGCCGGGGAACGCGAGATCCTGCGCCACGCATCGGCCGTCAAGCCGGGCGAACAGGTCGCCGCACGCCTCGCGCAGGGCACGCTGCTGTGCACGGTCGACGATGTCGGCACGGACTAGCCGCTTGGCGGCATCCGCCGGGCAAGGTAGATTGACACTCAGCGCGTCACACCCGGCACGTCCGCACAACGGCGCCGGCGACGACATCCAGCACCCATCAACAGGACCCGACCGACCATGCTGAAACACCGCCTTTTTGCCCTGTGTCTCTGCCTGGGCTGCGCAGGCAGCGCTTCCGCCCTGCCACTCGACGCCACCCCCGTACCCGGCGGCATTGCCGTTATTCGTCTGCCCGACGATGTCGACGCCGGCACGCTGCGCTACAACGGCCGCAAGGTGCTGGTCACGCAGCAGGGCGATGCCGACTATGCCGTGATCGGCCTGTCACTCGGGACGAAACCCGGTCGCTATCAGCTGCAGGGCAAGACGGCAACGGGCAAGCCACTCAGCCTCGCATTCAGCGTCGAGGCCAAGCAGTACGAGGAACAGCGCATCACCATCACGGACAAACGCAAGGTCAACCCGGAACAACGCGACCTGAAACGGATCGGCCGCGAGAAGCAACAGATCGACGCGGCACTGGAACACTGGTCCGACCGGGACCGGGTCGTCACCGATTTCCAGCTGCCCGTCGAGGGTCCGACCAGCAGCCCGTTCGGCCTGCGTCGCTTCTTCAATGAGCAGCCGCGCAACCCGCACAGCGGACTGGACATCGCCGCCGCCGAGGGCACAGCCATCCGCGCACCTGCCCCCGGCACTGTCATCGAAACCGGCGATTTCTTCTTCAACGGCAACACCGTGCTGATCGACCACGGCCAGGGCCTGGTCACCATGTACTGCCACATGAGCGCCATCGATGTGCAACCCGGCACCACCGTCGCGACCGGCGACGTGATCGGCAAGGTCGGCATGACGGGCCGCGTAACCGGTCCGCACCTGCACTGGGGCGTCAGCCTGAACGATGCCCGGATCGACCCGACGCTGTTCCTGCCGGCGAATCAGGTCACGGTTGAAGATTCGCCTGATCACTGATCTTAGTCCGGACGTCCAGGGTTTAAACGCAGGCAAGGCCTGCCCCGCCCGCGTTCCCGGCCCAGGGAAATCCACAGCCAGGAACTGATTGTTCAGTGTCAATCCGTGGCCATTATTTTTGGATCTTCCCCTGATTGAGTTGATAACACATCAATTTAACGAGACGCATTCCTTCTGATGGCAGGGTTGCAGGCCGAATTCATTCGGCCAACGGCGTTTCACAATCAGCCCTACAGCGGTAATCTACCCACTCGATCAGAGGAAGAGCCGTTTTATTTTTCCGTGTTATTCTGTGGATTCCGTGGCTATTCATGATTTCACGTCTCACGTTTCACATCTCACGCCTCACTACATCAGCCACTGGTGCGTAATCGCACCCTACGCTTTACCCTGTTTTTGTTATTTTTCCGTGTGCTTCCGTGTGGTTCCGTGGCTATTGTTTCGTTATTTAATGTATAACCCTGCGCCAACGGCATGCCCCCCAATTTGACTACGATCAAGTGACTTCAATGGGCGCGGGCTTAAGCTTAAACGTCTGGCACATGATCATGATTATCAGCATACCCGCAGTATGAAACGCTACGGACTCCCGGTTCTGGTGCTGGCCGCACTGCTGGTGCTGCTGGCAGGCAGCGGCCATGCAGCCGAGCCCTGCGCGCCCTTCGAGGGTGGTCGTGCCGATGCGAAACTGCTGGAGGAAATGCACAAGGCCGCACACGATGGCCGCCTGTACCGCGTGCTGCCCGGCAACTCGAAGGTCGGCTTCTGTGTAAACTATTTCCCGTTCCAGGAATTCTGCGGCGAGTTCACCAATCTCGTCGGCGGCCTGACCCTGCCACCGGACATGAAGCAGCATGGCCAGGCACTGCTGCTGATCCACACCACCGGCATGGAATCCAGCAACCCTGACCTCGACTCGCTGGTAGAGGGTCACGAGTTCATGGACATCGAGCGCTTTCCCGACATCCTGTTCGTGGGGCGCGCCTTCCAGTGGTACAACCCGTTGCAGGCCTACATCTACGGCGACCTGACCCTGCGCGGCGTCACGCAGCCGGTGGTGTTCAATATCGAGGTAGACGTGCTCGAACGGGACGAGAACGAACGGCCGCAAAACATTTTCCTGCGCGGCACGACCCAGGTGGATCGCACGGAATTCGACATGCGCACCCACCAGATCATGATCAGCAAGACCGTGCGGTTGTACCTGACCGCCGAACTGACACGCTGGGAATAGCCCGCCGGGGCATATTGCTCTTCCGATTACAATTTATGGCCACGGAATCCACGGAAGAACACTGAAAAATAACAACGGGGTACCGAAGCCGCGGCGTCATTCCAGGCGCAGCGCAGCACAGGCCCGAATGACTGAGGATGTATACACGCAACCGGATGATTCGCCATATCCGGGGCGCGTCCAGCGAATTGCGTTGTCATTGCGTTTCGTTCCTTGCAACGACGACTCATCAGAGATTTCTTGAATTCGTCTTTCCGTGTTCTTCCGTGGATTCCGTGGCCATTCTTCCTTTCACGTCTCACGTCTCACGTTATGGTGCGTAAAACGCACCCTACGCCCTACCCTGCATTTGTTATTTTTCCGTGTTATTCCGTGGATCCGTGGCCATTTTCCTGCGCTCAGCCGCCGATGTGCACTGGAATGCGGCGCTGGCCGAAGGCACCCTCGTACCTGCCGAAGCGCCCGGCGATCGCCGTGCCGCACTCAGGGCAGTGCCCGTCCTCCGTCACGTGATAGTCCAGGATCTGGTGCCAGTCACGCACGATCAGCGGCTGCTGACAGCCCGGGCAGAACGTGGTTCCGCCGTCCCGGTCATGCACGTTGCCGGTATAGACATAGTTGATCCCCTCGGCCAGGGCGATGCGCCGCGCGCGGCTCAGCGTCGCCGGCGGTGTCGCGGGCACATCCCGCATGCGGAAATCCGGGTGGAAGGCAGTGAAATGCAGCGGCACGTCCGGTCCCAGCTCGTGCATGATCCATTGACACATGCGCCGTATCTCGTCGTCCGAGTCGTTGTGGCCCGGGATCAGCAGCGTGGTGATCTCCGTCCAGACCTGCGTTTCATTGCACAGGTAAACCAGCGTGTCGAGCACCGGCTGCAGGTGAGCGCCGGTCAGTCTGTAGTAAAACTCCTCGGTAAACGCCTTGAGATCCACATTGACGGCATCCATGACGGCATAGAACTCGCGCCGCGGTTCAGGATGGATATAACCGGCCGTGACAGCGACGGTCTGTATGCCGTGCGCATGACAGGCCCGGGCCGTGTCGATCGCGTACTCGGCGAAGATCACTGGATCGTTGTAGGTGAAGGCAACGCTTTTGCAGCCCGAGTCCTGCGCCGCCCGCGCAATCGCTTCCGGGCTGGCCTGGTCCATCAGCCGGTCCATGTCCTTCGATTTGCTGATATCCCAGTTCTGGCAGAACTTGCAGGCCAGGTTGCAGCCGGCCGTGCCGAACGACAGCACCGAGGATCCCGGGTAGAAATGGTTGAGCGGCTTTTTCTCGACGGGATCGATGCAGAAACCCGATGAGCGTCCGTAGGTGGTGAGCACCATGTGGTCCGCTTCCCGCATGCGCACGAAACACGCACCCCGCTGGCCTTCATGCAGCTTGCAGTCGCGCGGGCACAGGTCGCACTGGATGCGTCCGTCCGGCAGCGGGTGCCACCAGCGCGCGGGATACAGGGTCGTACCGGTCGTGTTCATGTGCGTTCAGCCTCTTGCCACTTGCTCACGGTATAACGTGCCAGGCGGATATCCTCGTCCCAGAAGTCGCCGGGCAGTCCAGCCTTGCGTTTAAGCTGTAGCAGAAAATCCTCCGGCCGCGGCAACGATTCCCACACCTGCGGCAGGAAGGTGCCGCGTGCCTGGCCAAGGCGCAGCACCACGCCGTCGATGCCGGGACGCAACTGTGCAATCGCGTCTGCCTCGGATGCAACGTCCATGTCCTCCGCGGACGACAGCAGCGACACCTCGATGCGCGTCCGCGGCAATTCCACTGCCTGCAACGGCGGAAAACGCGGATCGTGCAGCGCCGCGGCGACGGCATTGGCACGCACGTCCTCCAGCAGCGGGCGCTGTGCAGCGAGGCTGCCGATGCAGCCCCGCAGGGCGCCCTGTTGCGTCAGCGTGACAAAACATGCACCGGGCTCCTGCAGCCAGTCCTGCAGGTCATGACCGACACCCGCCGATCCCAGTCGCTGCGCGATGGCGTCACGTGCCACGGCCAGCAGGATCGCACCCTGCGCATCGGGCAGCCTGTTCACTGTTCTGCCTCGTGGAAGGCGATCGCGGTATAGCCCACCACGCGCGACCTGTCGCCGGCCGTGTCGCCCGAATTGCGCAGGTCCAGCAGTTCGGCGGTCAAGCCGTGAGCGGCGGCACAGGCCAGCAGGCCGTTTACCGGTGTGGCGCCGCACGCCTCGTCGTGACCGAGATCGGCATGCAAGCCAAGGATATGCCTGACCGTCTCGCTGTCGGTGCGCTGCGCCAACTCGTAGGGCAGGTAATGCGACAGATCGGAGCTGATCACGATCAGCGTTTCCGGGCCGCCCCAGACACGCGCCAGCACTTCGGCAACCTCCCCGGGTGTGGCATCACCGACGGCCAGCGGCAGCAGGTGGAATTCGCCCAGTACGGTCTGCAGAAATGGCAGGTGCACCTCCAGCGAATGTTCCTGCGCATGGGCGGCGGCGCTCACCGTGACCTGCGGTAAATCCGCCAGTGCCGTGATCGCAGCGGTATCCAGCGGCACCTCGCCCAGCGGCGTGCTGAACGTGGTCGCCCCGGGCAGCGCCAGTCCGCGCACCGGGACACGATGCACCGGTCCCAGCAGTACCACGCGACGGATACGGCCGGCCAGCGGGGCCAGGCGGGCGTAGCCGCTGGCGGCAACCGGGCCCGAATAGACATAGCCGGCGTGGGGCACGATCAATGCCTTTGGCGGCCGCGCCCCGGTATCGAGGGGGACGGCCGCCAGCAAGTCACGCACATCGGCTGACAGCTCGGCGCGTCCGGATGGATAGAACAGGCCTGCCACGGCAGGTGGTCGGGAAGAACTCATATACACCTCATACTCAATGTAGATTACATGAGGCCGAATCGCACGATCTCAAGGTCACCCGGGAGGGGCAATATGTCGCACCCCGTCCGGTGCATCCGGCAGATCAGTGGCGTAACAGCGCACGCCTGCATGGAGGAGGTGAACCATTATTACGGGCATAGCCCGGGTCGAGAGGCTGGCCTGAGCCATGCCAGAGCCGAGTGCAAAACAGGAGCATTTGTCGCGGCAAGCAGGGAATGGAACTGGCCACCGAGCCCACGGAAGCACCCGAAAAGGATCAATGACCACGGAAGCACACGGAAATACACGGAAATACACGGAATGATGTGATGTAATTGTTTTTCCTGGCTTCCCGCGGATTCCGCGGCAATTGGATTGTAAAGAATAGCTACATCATCTCCGTGTATTTCCGTGTGCTTCCGTGGCCATTATTTTCGCAGGGTGCAGCCTTTGCACCGTTAAATGGTGCGTAAAACGCACCCTGCATCTTACCCTGCAATTGTTATTTATCCGTGTTCTTCCGTGGATTCCGTGACCGTTAATTTTTTGCAGGTGCACTCCGTGCACCGTTCGCGGTGCGTAAAACGCACCCTACGCCCGGACATTATTTTTCCGTATTCGTCCGTGGCTTCCGTGGCGATTCTTCTTTTCACGTCTCACGTCTCACGTCTCACGCAATGGTGCGTAAAACGCACCCTGCGTCCGGACATTATTTTTCCGTGTGCTTACGTGGGCTTCCGTGGCCATATCCAGGGCGGGCTAGCGCGGTTCTGCCAGCACCTTGCGATACAGCACCGCATCCGCGTCGCTGAAACTGCAGGCGATGATGCGCTCGAAACGCGCTTCGTAGTCGCGCATGGCGTCGATCGCAATAGGCGCGGCCGCCTCCTTCGGGTAACCATACACACCGGTACTGATGGCCGGGAAGGCAATCGTTCGTACGCCGTTTTCCAATGCGATTTCGAAGCTGTTGCGGTAGCAGGCACGCAGCAGGGCCGGCTCGTAGTGCCTGCCGTCCTGCCACACCGGACCGACGGTGTGAATGACCCGCCGTGCCGGCAGGTCGAAGCCGGGACTGATCCTGGCCTCGCCGGTACGACAGCCGTTGAGCGTGCGGCAGAATTGCTGCAACAGCGGGCCGGCCGCGCGGTGAATTGCGCCATCCACGCCGCCGCCACCCAGCAGGCTGCTGTTGGCCGCATTGACGATGGCGTCGACTTCCAGGGTGGTTATGTCGGCAGTGATGATCTCGATCATGGCAATACAGTTCGTTCCCGGTAGAGCGGCACACGCGCCACTCCGGCAGCACCTGCGCAGTGCGCGAGCTATCGAGTATATCAGCGGGCACGGCGTGTATCGCCACTGCAATGTGGCCAGCTGCCAGGCCCGCGCGGCACGTTGCCTCCCCTGCCCGATGCGTTATAGTGTGAGCACAACAAACATCAGGGGGACCGTACCGCGATGTTGCCAAACCTGATCACACTGTCACGCGCCGCGCGCCTGGTCGGCGTCAAGCGCGGCACCCTGCAGAAAAAGATCCAGCAGGGCGAACTGCGCACCTTCGAGGGTGAGCTGTTGCTCGTCGACCTGCTGCACGCCTATCCGCAGACCGAAATCGAGGACAGCACCATGCTGGAGCGTGTGGGCGCCATCAAGGAACAGGCCGTCAACAAGATCATCCGCATGGAAGCCGACAAGCCGGATGTCGATACACTGTACGCGCGCGTGATGTCGCTGGGCAGGGAACTGGCCGCGGCCCGGTCACAGGCACGCCGCGGCGAGGGAATGATCGAGAGCCTGAAACGGAAATTCGATGAACTTCCCCCCGACACTGCCGATGACGGGACGCGGGCCGAGGCGTTTAGTAAACTCCGGCGCTGGTTTTTCCAGGCACTGGGCACGGCGGAATCACCGGATGATTCGAGCGGTTTCATCGCGCAGGAGGCTTTTCTAAGGGTCATGGCAGCACAGGTTCGAATCCTGCCCAGCGGGCACGAGTTTTTCATCGAAGGTTCCGACTCCATTCTCGAGGCCGGCCTGCGCGGCGGCCTGGCGCTCAACTACGGGTGCAGCAACGGCAATTGCGGTCTTTGCAAGTGCAAGGTGGTCTCGGGCGAGGTCAAGAAGATCGCGCCGCATGATTACGTACTCACCGAGGCGGAAAAGGGCCTGGGTTACATCCTGGCCTGCGCCAACACCGCGGTTACCGACGTGGTGCTGGATGCCGAGGAGGCGCACGATTGTGGCGATATCCCGCTGCAGGAAATCGAGGTCAAGGTGAAAAAGATCGAACGGACGGACGACCGACTGATCATCCTGCACGTCAAGACACCGCGCACCAGGCGCCTGCGCTTCCTCGCCGGCCAGTACCTGGCGCTGAGCCATGACGGGCAACCGGCACACGAATACTCCATCGCCAGTTGTCCCTGCGATGACATGAACCTGCAGTTTCATATCCCCGTGGCGGCCGGAGACCCGTTCGGCACGCAACTCGACCAGCTCAAACCCGGCAGCAGCCTGACTATCAGGGGACCGCGGGGCGACTTTACGCTCAACGAGGATTCACCGCGCTCACTGGTGTTTATTGCCGGCAACGCCGGTTTCGGCCCCGTCAAGAGCCTGATCGAGCATGCCATGGCACTCGACATCGCCGAGACCATAGAACTGTTCTGGATCACCACCCCGGATAACAGTCACTACCTTGGCAATCTGTGCCGTTCCTGGGACGATGCGCTGGACAACTTCAGATACACACCGCTAGAAGCCACCACAGAACAACCTGTCGAATCCCTGCTACCCTGTATCCTCGAACGGCTGGACGATGCACAGGGGCTGGATTTCTATGCCTGCCTGCCCGGTCCGTTGCTGGACACCCTGGAGAGCCTCCTGCGACAAAACGGCGTGCCCGCGCAGCAGATCAAGCTGGAACCGGTGCGCAAGGGTGACTCGGTCTGAGATTCATTAAAAACCTGTCTCGCGCAAAGACGCAAAGAAAACATTGCCACAGAGCGCACAGAGCGCACAGAGAACACAGAGGTTTAATGCCCTTCCTGTTCAATAAGAAAAACATGTAGGAGCGGACCGCGTTCGCGATCTTTTCACGTAAAAAGCTCGCGCGATGTACAGGATGTACAAATGCCGTGGAGCAGAGGGAGAAGGTGAGATCGAACAGCGATCGAGAGGCTGGCCCCTGGGCCACGTGCTGGAACTGCCTTGTGAAGCGCCCCTAGGGACGTCTGTCACATCCGGTGAAGGCGTGATAAACATTGGTGTTGCCGTGGTAATCGGATGCTTTTCTTGGCGCCTTTGCGTCTCTGCGCGAGGCCAACCGTTAGAGAGATCGCGGACGCGGTCCGCTGCTACTTGACGATCTTGAGTGACGGGCGCTTGCCGGGTGTGGGTTCGCTTGGGGTGGGCGGACCGCCTTCCTGCTCGCTGAATACCATGCCGCGTCCGTTTTCCTTGGCATAGATGGCCAGCACCGAATCGACGGGTACGTACACGTCGGTCGCAATGCCGCCGAAACGTGCCCGGAACGCAACGGCGTCATTGCCGAGATTGAGAGCCTCGACGGCGGCAGGGCTGATATTCAGGACAATCTTGCCGTTCTGCCCCTGCTGGGCCGGGATATCGACACCCTCACCCTCCATATCCACCAGCAGGTGCGGCGTCATGCTGTTATCCAGGATCCACTCATGGATGGCGCGGACGAGATACGGACGACTGCTGGTCATGGGCGAAACGATACTAGGAAAACAGCCGGAAAACCAATCGTGATTGCCAGCGCGGTGACGCAGCATATGCGATACGCGGCGGGTTGCGACTCGATCAGTCGCGCATCTCCCGCTCGACCTCCGAGAGGCTTTCCTCGAAGGATTCACGCACAAACAGGCGTTCCGCATAGTCGAGCACTGGCTTGGCCTGGCGTGGCAACTCGATGCCGTAGTGTTTTGTCCGCCACAGGATCGGCAGAATACTGGCATCCACCAGCGAGAACTCGTCGCTCAGGAAAAACGGCTTGGCCGCGAACACCTCTGCACTCGACGTAAGGCTGTCGCGCAGCTGCTTGCGTGCCTTGGAGGCGGTCTTTTCCCCCTTCGACTCCAGGGCCGGGATCAGGCTGTACCAGTCCTGTTCGATCCGGTACAGCGCCAGCCGCGTCCGTGCACGCGACACCGGATCGACCGGCATCAGCGGCGGATGCGGAAAGCGCTCGTCAAGGTACTCCATGATCGCGCGCGGATCGTACAGCACCAGCTCGCGGTCGACCAGGGTCGGTACGGTGTTGTAGGGGTTCAGATCGATCAGGTCTTCAGGCTTGCTGTTGTCGACCTCGACAATCTCCACCGTGATGCCTTTCTCGGCAAGCACCACGCGAACCCGGTGACTCTGCGGACAGCTTGCAGAGGAAAACAGACTCATCACGGAACGACGGTTCGCTACCAGTGCCATATTGTATATTCCTTTGAAAATGGAATGATCCTCTCGTCCACGTGTGATTGAGTGTTCAGTGGATGTCTTTCCAGTAATCACGCTTCAACAGGTAGGCCACTACCAGCAGCAACAGCAGGAACATAATGACCTTCACGCCCAGGGCACGCCTGTCATGCTTGGCGGGCTCACCCATGTAGTCCAGGAAGTTCACCAGGTCGCGGATGGCCCGGTCATACTCCTTCGGGGTCAGCAGGCCCGGCTCGACCAGTTCCAGTGTAACAGCCTTGGACTTGCTGCCGTCCTCATTCTTTACGGTATGGATTACCGGCTCCTGCCAGCCCTGCAATTCCCAGAGCACATGCGGCATGCCGACGTCAGGGAAGACCAGGTTGTTGACGCCTGTGATCTTGGAGTCGTCACGATAGAAGCTGCGCATGTAATTGTACAGCCAGTCGACACCGCGCGAGCGGGCGATCACGGTCAGGTCCGGGGGCACGATGCCGAACCATTCCTTGGCATCCTCGGGGTGGGTTGCCATCGTCATCAGGTCAGTCGTCTTGCCTCCGCTGAATACCAGGTTCTCGGCAACCAGCTTGTCCTTGATGCCGAGGTCCTTGCCGATGCGCTCATAGCGCATCAGTGCTGCCGAGTGACAGCTCAGGCAGTAGTTGACGAACAGGCGCGCACCGCGCTGCAGCGATGCCTTGTTGTTCGGGTCGATATTGGCCTCGTCCATGTGCATACCGCTGCCACTCGAGGCAAATGCCCAGGCCGGCGCCAGCACCAGCAGAACGGCGATAAGTTGCTTTTTCATGATGTCACCCTGTCAGGTACCGGTTTGGTCTTGTCCATTTTGGTGTAAATAGGCATCAGGAGAAAAAACGCAAAGTAGATGATCGTGCACACGCGGGCGATGATGGTGTACAGCGCGGTCGGCGCCTCCATGCCCAGCCAGCCAAGGATGATGAAGCTGACCACGAACAGCGCCAGCCAGACCTTGTAGACGGTGCCGCGGTAACGGATGGACTTGACCGGGCTGCGGTCCAGCCAGGGCAGGAAAAACATCACCACGATCGCCAGCGCCATCGCCAGCACACCCGGGAACGAGGAACCCCCGATCGATGGCACCGCGCGCAGGATGGCGTAGAACGGCGTGAAGTACCACAGCGGCGCGATATGCTCCGGGGTCTTCAGCGGGTCGGCCGGGATGAAGTTGTTGGCCTCGAGGAAGTACCCGCCCATCTCCGGCATGAAGAACACCACAATGGAGAAGAAGATCAGGAACACGACCACGCCGACGATGTCCTTCACCGTGTAGTAGGGGTGGAACGGGATACCGTCCAGCGGGATGCCGTTGGCGTCCTTGTTTTTCTTGATCTCGACACCGTCCGGGTTGTTGGAACCCACCTCGTGCAGCGCCAGGATATGCAGCACCACCAGCGCCAGCAGCACGATCGGCACGGCGATGACATGGAAGGCGAAGAAGCGGTTCAGCGTGGCATCGGCAACAACGTAGTCACCGCGAATCCAGATGGCGAGCGATTCACCGATGTACGGAATGGCACCGAACAGGTTGATGATGACCTGTGCGCCCCAGTAGGACATCTGGCCCCAGGGCAGCAGGTAGCCCATGAAGGCCTCCGCCATCAGGGCGACGTAGATGATCATGCCGAAGATCCAGATCAGCTCGCGCGGTTTCTTGAACGAACCGTAGATGAGCCCGCGGAACATGTGCAGGTAGACGACGACGAAGAACGCCGAGGCGCCGGTCGAGTGCATGTAGCGTATCAGCCAGCCCCAGTTCACGTCGCGCATGATGTACTCGACGGAATTGAAGGCCAGTGCGGCGTCAGGCTTGTAGTTCATGGTCAGCCAGATGCCGGTCACGATTTGCAGCACCAGCACCATCAGCGCCAGCGAACCGAAGAAATACCAGAAGTTGAAGTTCTTCGGTGCGTAATACCTTGCCAGGTGGTCGTACCACATGCTGCTCAGCGGGAAACGCGCATCGATCCAGCCGAGCAGACCACCCTGCCATTTTTCACTCGTGTTGCCAGCCATTATGCGGTCTCCTCGTCTTCGCCGATGATGATCTCGGCATCACTCAGGTAGCGGTAGGGGGGAACCGGCAGGTTCGTCGGTGCCGGCATGCCCTTGAACACACGCCCGGCCATATCGAACTTGGAACCGTGGCAGGGGCAGAAGAAACCACCCTGCCATTGCGGCCCCAGGTCGGCCGGGGCCACGTCGGGGCGGTAGGTCGGCGAACAGCCGAGATGGGTGCAGATACCGATCAGCACGAGGATTTCCGGCTTGATCGAGCGCCATTCGTTTTGCGCATAGACCGGCTGTTGCGGCATTTGCGACTCGGGATCGGCCACCGTCACATCCATGCTGGGCAGCTGCTGGAGAACCTCCTCGGTGCGTTTGACGACCCACACCGGCTTGCCGCGCCACTTGACGCGGATCATCTGGCCGGGCTCCAGCTTGCTGATGTCGGCGCGAACCGGCGCACCGGCGGCGCGTGCCTTGGCGCTGGGCTGCATGGAAGAAATGAAGGGTACCAGGAAAAAACCGACGCCCACCGCACCTACGACTGTGGTGGCTGCGGTCAGGAATCGGCGTCTGCCGGAATTGGTTTCCTCGCCACTCATAGGGGCAATCTCCAGAGTTTTATATAAAATTCAGTGAGTTATATGCACCCCGCCGCATGACGCCGGCACGGGCTGCATAACAATCATTTCGGAATATTCTGAATTGTTTCAGGCAGATTCCAAGGGCCGTATAGGATCGTCGAAGTACCTGCCAAGGTCAAGGGGAATGCGGGCTTGAAGCAGCCTGCACGGGGCGGCGTCAGAACGCCGGCGGCAATGGCCTCATACCGGATTATCGATATCGATAAAGTGATGTTGCAGCGCGAAATGCCCTGCCAGGTGCTCGCCCAGCGCGCAGGCGCCGAAGCGCTCCGTGGCGTGATGACCGGCCGCGAAGTAATGGATTCCCCTCTCGCGCGCCACGTGTACGGTCTGCTCGGAGATCTCGCCGCTGATAAAGGCGTCGAGTCCCTGATCGGCCGCGGCCTCGAGATAGGACTGCGCCGCGCCGGAGCACCAGCCGACACGCTCGATCGACGGCGTGCTGCCCGCGATGTGCTGGGGCGAGCGGCCCAGGCTGCTTTCCAGGTATTCACAGAATGCGGCGGCATCCAGCGGCCGCGACAGTCGCCCGTAATGCGCCAGCTGCATACCGCCGTCGTCGCCGAAGCGCCCTTCCGTCTCCAGTCCCAGCACGCGCGCCAGCTGGGTGTTGTTACCGAATCTGGCATGCGCGTCGAGCGGCAGGTGGTAGGCCAGCAGGCTGATGCCGGCATCAAGCAGCGCCTGCAGGCGCTGCCGCTTCATCCCGGTCACGCAGGGACTCTCGCTTTTCCAGAACCAGCCGTGGTGCACCAGCAAGGCATCCGCACCGGCCGCGGCCGCGGCCTCGATCAATGCCATACTCGCGGTCACGCCGCTGACCAGCACCTGCACCTGCCCGTCTCCCTCGACCTGGAGGCCGTTGGGGCAGTAATCGCCGAAGCTGGTCACGTCGAGCAGTTTATTCGTATAATCAACCAGTTCTTTCAAGGCTACCATCGCGTGACTTCCTGTACAGGTTTGCGACCCGGCAAACGGGGAACGCCGTGGAGTACACAGGGTAACCGACCTATGTCAATTCGCAAGCCTTTCACTTTCCTGCTGCAGACCGTCGTCATCGGCCTGGCGGCTGCGTTCGTCTATGTCCTGCTCATCGAGCCGCAACTGCTCAAGCACGACACCAATGTCGTGGAAGTCACCGAGACCCCGACCACGATACCCGGGGAACCGCCACTGCGCGGCGGCGCGTTCAACGGCATGGCCATAGGGCCGGTGTCCTACGCAGACGCGGTGCAGCGCGCGGCACCGGCCGTGGTCAACGTGCATACCGCCAAGGTCATCACCCGCAAGGTTCACCCGCTGCTCGAGGACCCGGTGTTCCAGCATTTTTTCGGCAACCGCATCGGACAGTCGCGGCGCGAGATACAGACCAGCCTCGGTTCGGGGGTGCTCATCAGCAAGCAAGGCTACGTGCTCACCAACAACCATGTCATCGACGGCGCGGACGAGATCCAGGTGCTGCTGGCTGACGGCCGCAGCATGCAGGCCACGGTAGTCGGCGCCGATGCCGACACCGACATCGCCGTACTGCACATCAAGGCGGACAACCTGCCGGCCATTGTCATCGGCAATTCAAAGCGCCTGCGCGTTGGCGACGTGGCGCTGGCGATCGGCAATCCCTACGGCGTCGGCCAGACCGTCACCTTCGGCATCGTCAGCGCAACCGGCCGCGACCACCTCGGCATCAATGCCTTCGAGGAATTCATCCAGACCGATGCGGCCATCAATCCCGGCAACTCGGGCGGCGCACTGATCAACGCCACCGGCGAACTGATAGGCATCAACTCGGCGATCTACAGCCGCTCCGGCGGTTCGCAGGGTATCGGCTTCGCCATCCCCATCAACCTGGCCAAGGGCGTCATGACGCAGATCATCGAACAGGGCCATGTCGTGCGCGGCTGGCTCGGCATCGAGGCCCAGGACCTGACACCGCAGCTGGCGGAGTCGTTCAAGCTGGACAGCGTACACGGCGTGCTGATCTCCGGCGTGCTGCGCGAAGGACCGGCGGACAAGGCCGGGCTGCTGCCCGGCGACGTCGTCACCAACATCAACGGGCGCGACGTGGTCGACTCCAGCGCGGCAATGAAGGTCATCTCCGAACAGACGCCGGATACGGTGATCGTGCTGGGCGGCATTCGCGAGGCCAAACCGTTCTACCTCAAGGTACGGGTGCAGCAGCGCCCGCGCCGGGCGGGGCTCGGCAACTAGTGTGACGTGAATGGTAATGGCCACGGAATCCACGGAAGAACACGGAAAAATAAAAACCTCGGTGTAGGGTGCGTTTTACGCACCGCGCAACGTCCGCGTGGCGCAATGCCAAATGTGAGGCGAGTCGAGCAATAGCCACCGAAGCATACGGAAAATATTATTTTTTCTTTGTACAGATTTAGCGGGTGCATAAAACGCACCCTGCGCATTCGTCTGTGTGAGTCCGTGTGTTTCCGTGGCTATTCTTCTGTTCACGTCCCACGCTCTCCTTCCTCGATACCCGCAAGATGAGAATATTTTTTCCGTGTTCTTCCGTGGTTTCCGTGGCCATTCAAATGAAATCGGAAATTGCAGGGTGCACTTTGTGCACCCTTCCCGGTGCGTAAAACGCACCCTGCGCATTCGTCCGTGTGTTTCCGTGGCCATTAGTCAGTTCACAGTTCACATTTCACATTTCACATTTCACATTTCACATTTCACGTTTCACTTTTCACGTCTCACGTCTCACGTCTCACGTCTCATGCTGTCTTACCCCACCGTCCGGGATTGAAATATTTTTCCGTGTTCTTCCGTGTGTTTCCGTGGCTATTCAAAATAATTCGGCGAGCGCGGCGAGGAAGGCCGCATTTTCCTGCGGTTGCCCCACCGTCACGCGCAGGCAATCGCGCAGCGCCGGTAGCGTGCCATCCAGGTTCTTGATCAGGATACCGGCCTGTTTGAGGGCGTCGAAGACCTCTGCGGCACGTCCGGCCGGCACGCGGAACAGGATAAAGTTCGCTTCACTCGGATACACCACCAGCTGCCCGAACCGGCGCAGCCCGGCGTCGAGTGCGGCGCGTGCCGTGCGGATATGCCGTGCCTGCGCATCGAACACATCCCGATGCGCGAGCGCCAGCACACCGGTCACCTGGTTGAGCGTACCGATGTTATAGGGCAGGCGCGTCTTGTCGATCTGCGTAATCCATTCCGGGTGACCGGCCAGCAGACCCAGCCGCAACCCGGCCAGACCGAGCTTGGATACGGTGCGCAGCACCAGCAGGTTGTCGTAACGCTCCAGCTCCGGCATGAAGCTCGCGTCGGCGAACGGTGCATAGGCCTCGTCCACCACCACCAGGCCACTGGAATGTTCCAGTATCTCGCGGATTACGGCGGCATCGAACAGGTTACCGGTCGGGTTGTTCGGATAGGCCAGGAAGATCACCGCCGGCTGCGTCTGCACCACAGTATCCAGCACCGATTGCCGGTCCAGCGCAAACTGCGCGTCCAGCGGCACACCGACGAACTCCAGCCCGGCAACGGTGGCGATCTGCCGGTACATGACGAAGGTCGGCTCCGGCGCCATGATGACGCGCCCGGGCCCCGCCACGGTCTGGATGATCATCTGGATCAGCTCGTCGGAACCGTTGCCAGGCATGACGCCGGCTGTCGCCGGCACGGCCATCGCCGTGCGCAGCGCATCCTGCAGTGCGCGCGCCGACGGATCGGGATAGCGGTTAAGCTCCAGCCCGTGCAACGCCTCCAGCCAGGCGGCGCGCAGTTCATCCGGCCAGGGCCACGGATTTTCCATGGCATCGAGCTTGATCATGCCCGTCGCCGGCGGCACATGGTAAGCGTTCATGGCCTGGATTTCCGGGCGTACCAGCTGTTTGATGCGGTCTTTTAGGGCCATGGCATTTTGACGTTAGACGTATAAGACACCGGGATAACTCTTAATTGTATTTCCGTGTTCTTCCGTGGATTCCGTGGCCATTTTGCTTTTCACGATTCACGTCTGACCTTTAACGTTAATGCGCACCTCGGCGGAACGCGCGTGCGCGGTCAGGCCCTCGCCGTGCGCGAGCACAGCCGCGGTTTTGCCCAGTGTGCTGGCGCCCGCGGCCGAGCAGTGGATAAGGCTCGAGCGTTTCTGGAAATCGTATACACCCAGCGGCGACGAGAAGCGCGCGGTGCGCGAGGTCGGCAGCACGTGGTTCGGACCGGCGCAGTAATCGCCGAGGACCTCGGCCGTGTAGCGTCCCATGAAGATCGCGCCGGCATGGCGGATGCGGACGGCCATGGCCTGCGGGTCCTCCACCGTCAGTTCCAGGTGTTCCGGCGCCACCTGGTTGGCGACCGCAATCGCCTGGTCCATGTCGCGCACCCGGATCAGCGCGCCCTGCCCCTGCAACGATGCGGCGATGATCTTCGCGCGCGGCATCTCCGGCAACAGGCGCTCGATGCTGGCCGCCACCCGGTCGAGGAATGCACCGTCCGGGCTGACCAGGATGGACTGCGCATCCTCGTCGTGCTCGGCCTGGGAAAACAGGTCGACGGCTATCCAGTCGGGATCGGTCTTGCCATCGCAGATCACCAGGATTTCGGACGGGCCGGCGATCATGTCGATACCGACCTTGCCGAACACCATGCGCTTGGCGGACGCCAC
>JBATJF010000438.1:0-1509 GCA_049668345.1 Gammaproteobacteria bacterium | reverse complement strand
CTGACCATCGGCACCCTGTGCGGCAAGGATGTCGTGTTTCTCGCGCGGCACGGTTATGGTCACACCATCCCGCCGCACAAGGTGAATTACCGGGCCAACCTCTGGGCACTGCAACAGCACGGCGTGCGGCGGATCATCGGGGTCTGTGCCGTAGGCGGGATCCGCGCCGGTATCGTGCCCGCCGCGGTCGTCATACCCGACCAGATCATCGACTATACCTGGTCACGCGATCACACCTTCTTCGAGACCGATCTCGCCGGGGTGACGCACATCGATTTCACCGAACCGTATTGCCGCGAGATGCGCGAGCTGCTCATTACCAGCGCCGGCAAGGCCGGCGTCGACGTGCTGACCTCGGGTACCTATGGCGCAACCCAGGGACCACGCCTGGAAACGGCGGCGGAGATCGACCGCATGGAACGTGACGGCTGCGACATCGTGGGCATGACCGGCATGCCGGAAGCCGCGCTCGCACGCGAGCTGGAGCTGTGCTACGCGGTCTGCGCCGTGTCGGCCAATGATGCCGCCGGGCGCGGCCCGGGTTCGATCGAAATGGCGGACATCGAGGTGAGCCTGAAAACCGGTATGGCGAGGGTACGTGCAATCCTGGAGGAGGCGATCAGCGCCTCGGCCTGAACGGGACCGGGCGCGGCAGGTGCATCAGCGCGTCAGCTGGTCCTGTGCCGGCACCGGTTCATCCTCCTGCGCGCTGCCGGCGGTATCGTCCGGCATGCCTTCCACTTCCGGCTCGGGGGTGGCCGGTTCCTCCGGCGAGTCGTAGGGCGTGACGCGTGCGATCATGCCGAAGCGCGGGTGATCGAAGTAGTGCAGCTCGTTGCTCTTGATGCGGCGCTTTTCGGTAAGGCGAAAGGCGGGCCGGCTGCCGGGGCCATCGGCATGCAGCGCCGGTGTAGTGCCGCCTGCCGTCATCAGCAGCAGGTTCACGTCCAGGTGCAGGTAGCGTTCCTTGATGAGGGTGATGGTGCCTTCGACGCTGTTGCGGCCGTTATCGGCCAGCGCGTGTACCGGGTAGTCGACGGCGCGAGCCCGGTCGTAGGCCGGTTGCCGCCAGGCGCGGTGGAACAGCACCCGGTAGCCGCGCGACGCGGCCAGGCCACCACGGATATTGTCCAGACGGTAAGCGCCGGATGACAGCTCGGTGTACCCGCTGGCCGTAAATGAACCCCGTGCATTGACGGCGCCGCTGCCGGGCTGGTTCAGGACCTCGTCGTCGCTTCCAGAGCTGTCGTTGGCAAAGATGACCACCTCGACATCGTACAGGGGTGTTTCGGCGTGCACCGCGTGCGCGGTCAGCAGCGCCAGCACGGGCAGGAAGAGCCAGGCGAAACGGTGTTGCTTGTGGTTGCGGTTCATGTCGGTCTTCCGGTCTCGGTACGGTTGGTCTGCAGCGCCGGTCAGACCCGCACGGCGAGCAGGTCCAGCACCTGCTGCACTTTATCAAAACGCGCGGCCGGCGTCGCGAAATCACCGAACAGGCGCAGCTTGTTG
>JBATJF010000437.1:0-2821 GCA_049668345.1 Gammaproteobacteria bacterium | reverse complement strand
CGGCTATGGCGGCGCACCCGGCTATGGCGGCATGCCCGGCTACGGCGGCGCGCCCGGCTACGGCGGCGCGCCCAGAGTTGGTGACGTCTCCGGCTATACCGGCGCACCGCCCCCCAGCGCAACACAGCCGGAGAGCGGCAGTGCAGAAGAGATCAGGCAGCTGAAGGCGCGCATCCGCAAGCTCGAGGAGGCCAACAAGCCGGGGCAACCGGTCTGGGGTCAGGAGGGCTACGGGTACCGCTGATCCGGCGACCGCGTCCAGTGATTCCGGCGTTCCGCGCCGCCTGTTCCGGACTTATTCCAGGGTCAGGCTGAGTGTCCGGCCATCATCAAGAGCCCCCTGCAGCGTGTTTCCATTAACACGCTGCAGGGTGGCGATACTGTCCTCGCACCCCCTGAGTGACCTGGAATTGTAGATGGTGAATACCGGTTGCTTTGCTGAACCTCTTCAATAAACGATGCAGTGTAAACAGAGTCCGCTGAAACGGTCTCAGCCCCGGATTGACCGATCGGGAACACAGATGGCTTCCAGCTCCTCACAAACGCTATTCCTCCTTCTGATAACTGTCACCGACCCTTGTCAGTTACCCGTGATGATTTCAACTCACCCACAACCCTGAAGCCCGCGACCTGCCTGTCCACACCCGTCTCAACCGGCAACCGCCCTATCGTTGCTATAATCTGTTCAGACCTGTGACCGTTCACAGTCGAACGCGACTGGCAGCCGCATTATGAAACGCAGGGAGTTCGTCAACTTTACGATGCTCGCGCCGCTGGCCGCGGCGTTACCATCCGGCGTGTTCGTTATGCCAGCCGCAACTACCCGCGCGCAGACACAGATGCCAGATACCCTCACCCTGTTTCTCGCCGGGGATGTCATGACCGGGCGCGGCATCGACCAGATACTGCCGCATCCGGGCGACCCGCACATCTTCGAATCCTGGAGCCGCTCGGCGCTGGATTATGTGCAACTCGCCGAGCAGGCCAACGGGCCGATCCCCCGGCCGGTGGACTTTGGCTATATATGGGGCGATGCACTGCCGGTGCTCGAACAGGCGGCACCCGATGTGCGCATCATCAACCTGGAGACAGCGGTAACGGCGCGCGGCCGGGCCTGGCCACGCAAGGGCATCCAGTACCGCATGCACCCGGACAACATCGCCTGCCTCAAGGTCGCCGCGATCGACTGCTGCGTGCTGGCCAACAACCACGTACTGGACTGGGACTACGCGGGACTCGGGGAGACCCTGGCCAGTCTGGATCGTGCCGCACTGACGGGCGTGGGCGCCGGTCATGATGCAACAGCGGCACAGGCGCCCGCCGTGTTCGCCCTGCCGGGAGGTGGCCGGCTACTGGTATTCGCCTGGGGCCTGCCCAGCAGCGGCATCCCTGCGGCCTGGGCAGCCACCGCGCACAAGGCGGGCGTCAACCGGCTGCCCGACCTCTCGCAGCAGGCCATCGATCACGTCACCACTACCGTGGCGGCACACCGGCAACCCGGCGACGTGGTGGTCGTTTCCCTGCACTGGGGCGGTAACTGGGGCTATCCGGTGCCGGATGCACACCGCCGCTTTGCGCATGCCCTCATCGACCTTGCTGCGGCCGACATGATTCATGGCCATTCCTCTCATCATCCGCTGGGGGTCGAGCTTTACCGGGACAAGCTGATTCTCTATGGCTGCGGCGACCTGATCGATGACTATGAAGGCATCAGCGGTCACGAGCAGTACCGGATCGACCTTGCCCTGCTCTACCTGGTGACGCTGGAAACCGGCAGCGGCAGACTTCGCCGGCTCAAGATGGTGCCGATGCAACGCCGGCGCTTCCGCCTCAATCGTGCGACCCGTGCGGACAGCATCTGGCTGCAGGGCATGCTGGAACGGGAAAGCCGCGTGGCGGGCAGGCGGATCGAACTGTCGGATGACACCACGCTGCGACTGCAATGGAATTGATGCGCGACGCGGGGTTGAGAAACGACCTGCCTACTGATCCAGTGCGGGATAATCGGTGTAGCCGTGCTCGTCGCCGCCATAGAAGGTATCGGGGTCGGGTGTGTTGAGCGCGGCGCCCTGCCGGAAGCGTTCGACCAGGTCCGGGTTGGCGATGTAGAGGGTGCCGAATGACACCATGTCCGCCGCACCGGACTGAATGGCCTGCTGTGCGCGTGCCAGATCGTAGCCGGCGTTCGCCAGGTAACAGCCGCTGAACGCTGCGCGGATCCGGCCATAGTCCAGGGTCCGCACAAACGACGGCATGTCGCCCTCGACGACGTGCAGGTAGGCCAGTCCGAAGCCGTCCAGCATGACTGCAACCTGTTCGAAGGTGGCCTGCGGATCGCTGTCGTGCATATCGTTGAAGCTGTTTTCCGGGGAGATGCGCACCCCGACCCGTCCCGCACCCATGACCCCGCACACCGCCGCGGTCACCTCGCGCAGCAGGCACATGCGGTTTTCCAGGCTGCCGCCATACAGATCGGTGCGCCGGTTGCTGCCATCACGCAGGAACTGGTCGAGGAGATAGCCGTTGGCGGCATGGATCTCGACACCATCGAATCCTGCCTGCATTGCGTGGTGGGCGGCCTGCGCATACTGCTCAACGAGCGCCGGAAGTTCCTGTGTCTCCAGCGCGCGCGGCGTGACGAACGGCTGCATGCCGGTATAGGTGACCGCGTCTCCTGCCGGGCGGATGGCCGACGGCGCCACCGGCAATACCCCGCCGGGTTGCAGTGACGGATGGGAAATACGCCCGACATGCCAGAGTTGCAGGACAATACGGCCGCCCCGGTCATGCACGGCCAGGACCACCTCCTGCCAGCCATCAA
>JBATJF010000436.1:0-14726 GCA_049668345.1 Gammaproteobacteria bacterium | reverse complement strand
CCGGCCGGAGCGTGACGCCGGCCGTCATGCTTGGCCAGCCGGTCGACGCGGCGGTTGCGGTGAAATGGAAATCCTATCTCGGCCATACCTGGGACCAGCCCTGCGATACCCGGTGCAGCAAGCAGGTACTGGTCGAACTGGCCGAACGCCTGCAACAGCTGCCGGTCGGTTTCGAGTTGCACCCGCGTGTTGCCAGGATCATGGAGGACCGGCGCAAGATGGCGGCAGGCGCCTTGCCGGCCGACTGGGGATTTGCCGAATCACTGGCCTTCGCGAGCCTGTTGCACGACGGTTTCCCGATACGCATATCCGGACAGGACAGCGAGCGTGGTACGTTCTTCCATCGCCACGCGGTACTGCACAACCAGAAGCAAAACGACATCTGGGTGCCGTTGAAAAACATTGCCGACGGGCAGCCGCATTTCCTGGTCTTCGACTCGATGCTTTCCGAGGAAGCGGTGCTTGCATTCGAGTACGGGTATGCGACCACCGAGCCGGAAACGCTGACCATCTGGGAAGCGCAGTATGGCGACTTCGCCAATGTCGCGCAGGTGGTGATCGACCAGTTTATCGCCTCCGGGGAGGCCAAATGGGGGCGGCTGTGCGGCCTGACCCTGTTGCTGCCGCATGGCTACGAAGGGCAGGGCCCGGAACATTCATCCGCGCGGCTGGAGCGTTTTCTGCAGCTCTGTGTCGATCATAATATCCAGGTGTGCAACCCGACAACGCCGGCACAGATGTTCCACATGCTGCGCCGCCAGATGATTCGTCCGCTGCGTCGTCCGCTGGTGGTCATGGCGCCCAAGAGCCTGCTGCGCCACAAGCTTGCCACCTCCACGCTGGACGAACTCGCAACGGGCCGGTTCCAGCCGGTGATCGGTGAAACAGATACGAACGACAAGTCGGTCATCACGCGCCTCGTCATGTGCAGCGGGCGTGTCTATTACGACCTGCTGGAGCGCAAGCGCGCCGCGCAGCTCGATCACGTCGGCTTGCTGCGCGTCGAACAGCTGTACCCGTTTCCCTGGCGCCTGCTGCGCGAGGAACTGGCCAGTTGCCCGAATGTCCGCGAATACGTGTGGTGCCAGGAAGAACCGCAGAACCAGGGCGCCTGGTACGCAGCGCGCCACAAGTTCGAGGAAGTGATTGGCGCTGAAAACAAACTTATCTATACTGGCCGCGCCGCACTCTCTGCGCCGGCAGTGGGTTATACCAGCGTGCACGTGCAGCAACAGGAGCAGCTGGTGGTGCAGGCACTGGGCCTGGATGTTTGAAGACCATGCCGGTTTGCCTCCAGTGATGACCCGCAACCACCAACAACAGGAAGCGATGCGACATGGCGACTGAAGTCAGGGTGCCCGCCCTCCCGGAATCAGTCAGCGACGGCGTGGTCGCCTGCTGGCACAAGCAGGCTGGCGATACCATCCGGCGTGACGAGGCGCTGGTCGATATCGAAACCGACAAGGTTGTACTCGAGGTGCCGGCACCCGAGGACGGTGTGCTGGAGAGCATCCTCATCGAGGATGGCGCCACGGTCGTGGCCGACCAGCTTATCGCCGTCATCCGGCCCAATGGTGCCGGCCAGTCCACGGCCGGTGTTGCTGAGACGCCCGCACCTGGACCGAAAGGCGCCGTTGCGGCACAGGCCAGTAATTCCGGGCCGGCGCAGGACGATGCCGCACTCAGCCCGGCGGTACGCAAGCTGGTCGCCGATCATGATCTGGATCCCCGGCACATCTACGGCACGGGCAAGGGCGGCCGTGTCACCAAGGGCGATGTGCTGATGCACATCGAAAAGCAGGCGCCGGCCAATGCGCCGGTTGCCAGAGAGCAACCCGTTACCAGGGAGCAACCCGGCACCCCTGACCTGCCGCTGATCGAGGAAGACCGCCCGCAAAAACGCGTGCCGATGTCACGCCTGCGTGCACGTATCGCCGAACGCCTGCTGCAGGCCACGCAGACCACGGCCATGCTGACGACCTTCAACGAGGTCAATATGGAGCCGGTCAGGACCCTGCACGACCGGCATCGCGATGCCTTCGAAAAGGTGCACGGTGTACGTCTGGGATACATGTCATTCTTCGTGCGTGCCGCGGCCGAGGCACTCAAGCGTCACCCGGACATCAATGCATCCATCGACGGCGACGATATCGTCTACCATGGCTTTTGCGACATCGGCGTGGCCATCAGCACCGATCGCGGCCTGGTGGTCCCGATCCTGCGCAACGCCGAGTACATGAGCCTTGCGGAAATCGAGACCGAGATACTGGCCTTTTCCACGCGCGCGCGCGAGGGCAAGCTGGCGATCGAGGACATCACCGGCGGTACTTTCACGATCACCAATGGCGGCGTATTCGGTTCCATGCTGTCCACGCCGATCCTGAATCCGCCGCAGAGTGCGATCCTGGGCATGCACCGGATCCAGGACCGGCCGGTGGCGGTGAACGGCAAGGTGGTGGTGCGACCGGTCATGTACCTGGCACTGACCTACGATCACCGCCTGGTCGATGGCAAGAGTGCCGTCACCTTCCTCAAGACCATTGTCGATTTGCTGGAAGACCCGGCTGCCATGCTGCTGGATATCTAGCCCGCATTTCTCACCGGGATAGGCAATGGCCAATGACAAAGTGTTTGTTGATGAATTGCTATGTGTTTCATGATTTCAGTTCAATATGTGAGTAAACAGCCGCCCGGTGAGAAATGCGGGCTAGCGGCCTGTAGCAGTGATCTATACTCGGGAAGGAATCGCCAGGGAGGCAGGTATGCCTTGCGAAGGTTGGCATGACATGAACGGCAGCCTGATATGAGTGATAGTTACGATGTCATTGTGATCGGTGCCGGACCCGCCGGCTACGTCGCCGCGTTGCGCTGTGCCCAGCTCGGCCTGCGTACCGCCTGTGTCGACGACTGGCTGGGCGCGGACGGCAAGCCCGCGCTGGGGGGGACCTGCCTGAATGCCGGCTGTATTCCGTCCAAGGCCCTGCTGGAAAGTTCCGAGCTGTATGACAGCATGCAGCACCATGCCTCCCGGCACGGCATCGGCGTGAACGGACTGACACTCGACGTGCCGGCCATGATCGCCAAGAAGAACACTATCGTGCGGGACCTGACCGGTGGTATCGCCGCCTTGTTCAAGGCAAGCCAAATCACCTGGATTCCCGGCCGTGGCCAGCTGCTGCCCGGGCGTCAGGTCAGCATCGCCTCGTATGCCGGTGAGCAGCAGACCGTGAGCGGCAGGCACGTGATCCTGGCGAGCGGCTCGCGACCGACGGCGCTGGATGCGGCGCCACTGCAGGGTGAGACCATCGTCGATTCCACAGGTGCGCTGGACTGGGACACCGTGCCGCGGCGGCTCGGCATTATCGGTGCCGGCGTCATCGGCCTGGAACTCGGCAGCGTCTGGCGCCGCCTCGGTGCCGAAGTGACGCTGCTCGAGGCGCAGGACCTGTTCCTCGCCATGGCCGACCGGCAGATTGCGTCTGCCGCGCTGAAACTCTATGGCAGGCAGGGCCTGGATATCCGCCTGGGGGCGCTGGTCAAGGCGACACAGGTGACCGGCAGCGGCATCGAGATTCAGTACCAGGACAGCACGGGTGCGCATCTGCTCGCTGTCGATCGCCTGATTGTGGCGGTGGGCCGGCGTCCGTGTACCGAGGAGCTGGCGACGCCCGCAGCCGACCTGTTGCTCGACGAGCGCGGTTTCATCCACGTGGATGACAACTGTGAGACCAATCTGCCCGGTGTATACGCTGTCGGTGATGCCGTGCGCGGGCCCATGCTGGCGCACAAGGGTTCGGAAGAAGGTGTTGTCGTGGCGGAACGTATCGCCGGCCAGAACAGCGAGGTGAATTACGCCACGATTCCCTCGGTGATCTATACCCAGCCGGAAATCGCCTGGGTGGGCCAGACCGAGGAAGCACTCCGGCATGCCGGTGTTGCATTTCGCAGTGGAATCTTTCCGTTTGCCGCGAGCGGGCGTGCGCGGGCCATACAGTCCACCGATGGTATGGTGAAGGTGCTGAGCGATGCGGCCAGTGATCGCGTGCTGGGTGTGCATATCCTGGGCGCGCAGGCCTCCGAGCTGATCGGCCAGGCCGTGATCGCCATGGAATTCGGTGCCAGCAGCGAGGATATCGCGCGCACGGTGTTCGCACACCCGACCCTGTCCGAAGCACTGCACGAGGCGGCGCTTGCCGTCGACAACCGCGCCATCCACATCGGCAAGGTCAGGAGTCGAACCACGGACGGCTAGCCCGCATTTCTCACCGGGATAGGCACCGGCCACCGACAAGCTGTTCGTTGCCAAATAGTAGTTATCTTCATGCTTTCAGCTCGTTATGTCGGATAACCGCCGCCCGGTGAGAAATGCGGCCTAGTGAGGCAGTCTGCATCTCAGCCGCACTCAGTCAGTGCGTCCCGCCCCCGATGTGTGCAAAAATCACCGGGTTTCCAGAAAAAACCAAGTAAAACCATTTTGTTAAATCTGGCTCAATTCTTGCACATAACCCATAGGTTACCTGCAGCAGGGAGGGGCGCATGCTGAAACGCTGGTTACAGATTAGAGGCGATCCGTCGATTCGGCAGTTCCTGTTCAACCAGTCCCGGGTCAACAACGAATTCGACGATCAGCTCGACGCCGTCATCGATACCGTGGAAGTGCTGTTGCGCGAACGCGGTATCTTCCACGCCAAGATTCACTTCTCCAGCGGCCAGGTGACACTCTGGTCGATGACCGACCCGTATAATTACCAGGTGTATATCAAGGAGGAATTTCTCGCGCCGGGTTTTCACAAGGGCTTTCTGCATACCCTGTACCCGCTTAACGCCAGCGTCCCGCCGGACAGGATCCGCGTGGTGCTGGACATCATCCGCATCCTGCGTCACAAGGACGACGCCATCTACCTGCGTTCGGGTTCACTGAATATCATCAATGGCATGGTAGGGCTGGTGTTTTCCTGCGACGGCAGCCATTACATCGACTACCTCGATTTCATCAATCATCGTGATGACGTGTACGGTTGACTGCGGCGTATCCGCTGCATAAGCAGCGCTTGCCGGGCAAACGCACCTGCCGGGCGGCAGGCGTATAATGCCGTGATGCGGCACTTACATCCCGGTTTCCCTGTCGAAGCTGATTCTGCGTGTGTGGCATGGTAGCCAGGCCCTGCTACACGCTGCGCGGGCTACTGTGGATCAGCCTGTATCTGCTGCTGGTCCTGTTGCCGCCGGGTGTGCTGCTGGTCGGCGAGGTGCCGCCTGGCACGACATTCAACTGGGATTTCGCGGTTGCGCTCGGTTTCTCGGCACTGGCGATCATGTTCACCATGTTTCTGCTGACCGCGCGAATCAAATGGTTCACGCATGCCTTCGGCATCGATATCATTTACTACTTTCATCGCTGGATCGCGCTGGTCGCCTTGGTACTGCTGCTGGCCCATCCGCTCATCCTGCTCGGCGTGGAGCCGTTGCTCGTCGAATATCTCAAGCCCGATGCGCCCTGGCACATGCTGGCCGGCAATGTGGCGCTGATCGCGATGATATTGCTGATGGTGACCTCGCTGTGGCGCAAGGCGCTGCATCTGCACTATGACATGTGGCGCTTCCTGCATGCCGTACTCGCCGTGCTTGCTGTCGGCCTGGCCATGACCCACGTTGCCGGCGTCAACTACTACGTCGAGGCGCCCGGCAAGCGCGAGTTATGGCTGTTCATGTCAGTCGCGGTTTTTCTGCTGCTGCTGTACGTGCGCCTGGTCAGGCCGCTGCTCATCATGCGCCGCCGATACCGCGTGGTGGACGTCAGGGCGGAGCGCGGCGATGCGTGGACACTGACGGTGGCGCCGGAAGGGCATTCCGGACTGACGTTCATGCCGGGCCAGTTCGTCTGGCTGAATCTATGGCATTTGCCACTGGCCATGCGCGAGCATCCATTTTCCGTCGCCTCCAGTGCACAGCAACCGCACCGGCTGGAATTCACCATCAAGCGGCTGGGTGATTTCACATCGCGTATCGACACGGCCATGCCGGGCGAGTGCGTCTACCTGGACGGGCCGTTCGGTGCATTCTCATGCGACCGCTATCCGCATGCGCCGGGTTACGTGTTCGTGGCGGGCGGGATCGGCGTCGCGCCGATTCTGAGCATGTTGCGGACGCTGGCGGACCGCGGTGACCGACGGCCGGTATGGCTGTTCTATGCCTACCGGAGCGTGGAGCGCTTGACGGCCCGGGAGGAATTGCAGGCGTTACAGAAACGCCTGCAGATGAACCTGGTTATCATACTCAGGGAACCGCCGCCGGACTGGACCGGAGAGCGTGGCTACCTCACCCGTGACATGCTGCAGCGCCACCTGCCTGATAACAGTCGCGAACTGGAATATTTCCTGTGCGGGCCGAAACCGATGACCGACAGCGCCGAGCGCGGTCTTGCTGTCATGAACGTGCCCCTGCGGCACATCCACACCGAACTTTTCGACATGGCGTAATAACAGTATGCGTATCTGGCTGGCACGAATCCTGGCACTTGCGATCGGAATGCTGCTGACAGCCCTGTCGCTGCTGTTCGCATGGTTTCAGAATTCATGAATGCGCGGATATTGCTGCTGGCCTGTCTGGTGAGCTGCACGGCCGGTGTGCCGGCAGTGCCGCCCGATCCGGTGGTGATCGAGTCCGCGCCGGGTAACGTACAGTTTTCGCATCACAGGCATGAGGGCATCGAGTGCGTAAGGTGTCACCACACCTCGCCCGGGATTCGCATCAAGCGCGCCTGTCGTTCCTGCCATATGGCGGGTTCACGCATGCCGCGCAACAGCCCTGATGCATTTCATGACCATTGCCTCGGTTGTCATCTGGACCTGAAAAAGGCAGGCAGACCCGGCGGTCCGGCGAAACGCTGCAGTCATTGCCACCAGGCAAACTAGCAACATCCTCCCGGCATCATGCCCGGGTGTCGCGCACGCGATACGCTGTCAGCTGTCAGCCGTTTCGTTTTGCGTGGCGGTGTTCTGCGTCGGGTTGATCCACTCGGTGAGCAACGCGTAGGCCACGGCGAGTATCACGGGGCCCAGGAATACGCCGATGAATCCGAACGCGAGCAGTCCTCCGAGCACGCCCATGAACACCAGCAGCAGCGGCAGCGAGCCGCCGCGGCTGATCAGGAACGGCTTGACGAAATTGTCTATGCTGCTGATCAGCAGCAGGCCCCAGATACCGAGGAAGACGGCCATGCCGACGTCTCCCTGAAAGTACAGCCACGCCGTGGCGGGAATCCACACCAGCGGTGGCCCCATCGGCAGAATGGACAGGAAGAAGGTAAGCAGGCCGAGCAGCATGGCGCCGGGTACGCCGGCGATCCAGAACCCGATCAGCGCGAGCACCGATTGTGCCAGGGAGGTGCCCAGGATGCCGTTGACCACCCGGGATACGGTGCCGGCGGTAATCTCGATCAGGTTGCGCGCACGGTGCCCGGTCAGACGTTCCATGACGGCCTGCACGCGCGTGGTGATGGCGGGACCGTCACGGTAGAAAAAGAAACAGATCAGTACGCTGAAGCTGATCAGCACCACGCCATTCACCAGCGCGGTGCCGGCATCGATGGCCCAGCTGCGCAACGGCAGATGTTGCAGTTGCTCGCGGAACTGGTGCAGGAGCGTGCCTTCCTCATGCTGCATCATCGACAGCCACTTGCCGTGAAGGTAGCCGCCGGCAAGCGGCAGACTCTGCAGCCAGTCCGGGGGCGCAGGCAGCGGCCGGTTCAGCGCCTCGCGCAGCAGACGCAGCAATTCCACTGTATTGTCCGCCAGGCTCACGCCCATCACCGCGAACGGGGTGACCAGCGTCAGCAGCAACAGCAGGGTCATGACCAGCGCCGCCGCGCCGGGACGGTTGCGCAGCCGGGCCAGCAGCCATTCATAGACCGGCCACGAGGCGTAGGCCAGTACCGCGGCCAGGATCAGCGAAATGATGAACGGTCTCAGAACCAGCACGGTGCCGATGACCAGCAGGGACAGCAGGGTGATGGCTGCCATCATTTCCAGGCGTTGGATCGGGTACACGGCTATGTCTCCACAGTTAGCAAGGCCAGACGGGTAATCTACAGCAGAATGGTTGCCGGGGTGCAGGCCGGCAGTACAGCGCCGTTACAAGGTGCGCTGATCGGCGGCCCGCAGCCGCCGCTGCCGGGCCAGCATGTCCCTGATCTTCAAGCCGAGGATGGATGTCGACAGCGCCAGGGTGACGCCGTTGGCGGCAATGACCGGCAGTGCATGCATCATGATCCCGTAGACCAGCCACAGCAGCACACCGCAGGTGAAAAACAGGTATGTGAGCAGGGAAATATCCTGCGCCGAGCCGGTTTTCCAGGTCCTGACGACCTGGGGGACGAAGGCAACGGTCGTCAACATGCCGGCCAGCGACCCGATCAGATTGACGATCTCCATGTGCTGAAGCTCCTGTGGGCGTCACGGTTTATTGGTCTATATTGACGTATTTTAATTGTGCTGTCGGCAATTTGTGATATACGAATTTATCCGGCCGGTGCCACTGCGTGAATTACAGCAATGGATTATACTGCCCGGCGGCGGACCCCGGCGCGACCGATGGCCAACCGGGCAGGGTTAGCAGCATCAGCCAGCCTTCGCACAGCATGTGCCATGACCTGGCTCAGAATCAAGAATAGGGAGGAATCAATGGCACACCTGGTAGTGTTGGGGGCAGGAACCGGCGGCATGCCGGCGGCCTATGAATTACGCGCGGAGCTGGGCAGTGAACACAAGGTTACCGTCATCAACGAATCGGACCATTTCCAGTTCGTCCCGTCAAATCCCTGGGTCGGCGTCGGCTGGCGCAAGCGCAAGGACATCACCTTTCCGATGGGTCCGGCACTGAACAGGAAAAGCATCGATTTCATCGCCGGCAAGGTTACCCGTATCGATCCGCAGGCCAACCGCCTCGAACTGGCAGACGGCCAGGGCATTGACTACGACTACCTCATCATTGCCACCGGGCCGCGGCTTGCCTTCGAGGAGGTGCCGGGCTCGGGACCGGACGGCCACACGGTATCCATCTGCACCATCGACCATGCCGAGAAGGCGCATGCAGACTACGAAAAGCTGCTGGAGAACCCGGGTCCCGTGATCGTGGGCGCCATGCCGTTTGCCAGCTGTTTCGGGCCCGCCTATGAATACGCCTTTATTATGGATTCCGATCTGCGCAAGCGCCGCATGCGCAACAAGATCCCGATGACCCTGGTGACCAGCGAGCCCTACATCGGCCATCTCGGCCTGGGTGGTGTGGGCGATTCCAGGGGTATGCTGGAGAGCGAGCTGCGCCAGCACGATATCAAGTGGGTGACCAATGCCAAGGTCGTCAAGGTCGAGGCCGGCAAGATGTTCGTCGAGCAGTACGGCGACGACGGGTCCAAGCTAAAGGATCTCGAGTTGCCCTTCAGCTATTCCATGATGCTGCCGGCCTTCAAGGGCGTGGATTGCGTCGCCGGCGTCGAGGGCCTGTGCAACCCGCGCGGCTTTGTCATCGTGGACGAGTTCCAGCGCAGCCCGAAATACAACAACATCTATTCAGCCGGCGTGTGTATCGCCATTCCGCCGGTCGAGGCGACCACGGTGCCGACAGGAGCACCCAAGACCGGTTACATGATCGAGTCCATGGTGACCGCGATCGTGCATAACATCAGCGATGACATCAAGGGCAACAAGCTCACGCATCGCGGTACCTGGAATGCCATCTGCCTGGCTGACATGGGCGATACCGGCGCCGCCTTCGTGGCGTTGCCGCAGATACCGCCGCGCAACGTCGCCTGGATGAAGAAGGGCAAGTGGGTGCACCTGGCCAAGATCGCCTTCGAGAAATACTTCATCCGCAAGATGAAGAAGGGTACGTCTGAACCGATCTACGAAAAGTACATCCTCAAGGCGCTGGGCATCAATCGCCTGGAAGAGCACTAGTAGCCTGTCCGGGTCATCATGTTGCTACTGCGGCGGTGGGAAAGCGGCCCGTTTTTTACGATCCCTCTCGTCAAATAGCACACGCTATTCTCCTCGAACGATCGCAAAACTGTCCTCGCTTTCCCGCTCGCCTCGCTACGCACAGATTACCCGGACCGGCTACTAGCAACCCTGCGCCGTTCCGCCAGCGCTGACGGGACGGCGCCTGACTTTTCAATCCTGCCGATATCGGCAGGCGCGCTGCGGCTCATGGTGTTTGCGCCAGTCAGCGTTCACCGCTTTCCACCCAGCGCCGGCCCCGCGGCGTATCCTCCTGCTTCCAGAACGGGGCCTCGGTCTTGAGGACGTCGATCATGTGTTCGCAGGCGCGGAAGGCGTTTTTGCGGTGGGCGCAGGCGGCGGCGACAAAGACGATGCGATCGTTGGGTTCCAGTGGCCCGACACGGTGGATGATGATGGCATCGGCCAGCTCCCAGTGTGCGATGGCATGCGCGGCAATCTCGGCCAGTACCTTTTCGGTCATGCCGGGGTAGTGTTCCAGGGTCAGTCGCGATACGGCGGCACCTTCGTTGAGGTCGCGCACCAGCCCGGTGAAGCTGGCGATTGCACCGGCACGACCGGCGCAACGCGTGCGCAGCGCTTCCAGCTCCAGGCCAGGGTCGAAATCCTCCTGCTGGACGCGGATCATGTCAGCCTCCCGTCACCGGTGGAAACCAGGCGACTTCATCACCATCGTGTACCCGTGCGCCCGGCCTGACGACGGACTGGTTGAGAGCTGTATGCAGGCATGGATCGGCCAGCGCCTCCTGCCAGTCGGGCCCGCGGGTCTGCAGCCAGGCGGTCAGTTGCGCCACGGTGGTGACGCCGCCCGGCAGTTCCAGCTGTTCCTCACCGGTGCCGAGTGCCTCGCGCAGGCTGGCGAAGTAACGCAGCCTGATCATGTCAGGTCTCGCCGTCGGCATGCCATTCGCCGCTCTGGCCACCGGACTTGTGCAGCAGACGGACACCCTCGATGACCATGCCTCTGTCCACGGCCTTGCACATGTCGTAGATGGTCAGGGCCGCGGTCGCGGCGGCGGTCAGCGCCTCCATCTCGACGCCGGTCGGGCCGGTCACGCGACATTCCGTTTCGATCACTACCCGGTTTAACACGCTGTCCAGCGCAAGCTCGATGTCGATGCCGCTTAACTGCAGCGGATGGCACAGCGGAATCAGCTCGGCGCAGCGCTTGGCAGCCTGTATCCCGGCAATCCGCGCCACGGTCAGCACATCTCCTTTTTTGTGGCCGCCCGATGCGATCAGTTGCAGGGTCGCGTGTTGCATGGAGACGTACGCCGTGGCGCGTGCGATGCGCAGGCTGTCCGGCTTGTGGCTGACATCGACCATGTGCGCGTTGCCGTGTCTGTCGATGTGGGTCAGTTTGCCGCTCATCGTGTCCATTCCGACATTGGCAGGAAACGCAGGGTATCACCGGCTTGTATGTCTGTATTTTCCGGCACCTCGACCAGACCATCTGCCCAGGCCACCGAGCTTAGTACGTCCGAACCCTGGCGCGGGAAGGCCGCTGCCGTCACCTCGCCATCGGCTGCCCTGGACAGGCGGACACGCACGTACTCGCGGCGTGGCCCGGCGCGCCAGCCGAAGGCCGATCGCACCGGGTAGCTCAACGGTTCGCCGGGGGCGCGGCCCTGCAGGGCCTGCAGGTAGGGTCGTGCGAACAGCAGGAAGGTCACGAATACCGAGACCGGGTTGCCCGGCAGGCCGATGAAAGGGGTATTGCGCACCTGGCCGAATACCAGTGGCTTGCCCGGTTTCATCCGGATGCGCCACAGCCTGACCCTGCCGGTTTCCTCCAGCGCCGCCCTGACATGGTCTTCCTCGCCGACGGATACACCACCGCTGGTGATGATCAGGTCGGACTTATCGGCGGCCTTGAGCAGGGTGTGCCGGGTGGCCTCGGGCTGGTCAGCGACAGTACCGAGGTCGATCACCTTGCAACCCTGTGCCACCAGCAGTGCATGCAGCTGATAACGGTTGCTGTTGTAGATCTGTCCGGCCCTGAGCGGCTGGCCCGGTTCCACCAGTTCGTCACCGGTGGAAAAGATCGCGACGCGCAGCTTGCGGTAGATATTGGCGCTGGCGATGCCGACCGAGGCAGCAAGCCCCAGCTGCGCGGCGCGCAGCTGTGTGCCGCGCTCCAGGATGACGGCGCCGGCGGCAATATCGTTGCCGCGCGGGCGAATGTTGGCGTGCTCCTGCAGATCATGATCAAGCAACAGCCGGTCATTCTCGACGCGACAGACTTCCTGGATGGCGACACAGTTTGCACCGTCCGGTACCGGCGCGCCGGTGAAGATACGCGCGCAGCAACCGGGCTCCAGCGGGCTGCCGGTGCCGCCGGCCGCGATGCGCTGGGTGATTTTCAGGCCGTGGGACCTGGCCAGCGCCAGGTCGCGGGTGTTCAGTGCATAACCATCCATGGCGCTGTTGTCGAAGCCGGGCACGTCGATGGGCGAGACGAGCGCTTCGGCCAGGATACGGCCCTCGGCCTTTGCCAGTGCAATGCGCCTGACGGAAACGGTGCAGTTGGCATTTTCCAGCAGCGTGGCGATGGCTTCATCGACGCCGAGCATGGGCGTGTCCGCCTCGTAGCAATTACCTGATTGCGCTGCGCACATGTCAGTGTTCCTTCAGGCGCGGCAACAGCTCGCTGAGATTGCATGGCCGGTTGCGCGAGTCGAGCTGCGGCTCGATGATGCGGTTCCATCCCGTCCTGCAGGCATTGGTCGAACCGGGCAGGCAGAAGATGAAGGTGGCGTTGGCGACGCCGGCTATGGCGCGCGAGGCAATGGTCGAGGTGCCGACCTCGTCGAGCGAGAACCAGCGGAACAGTTCGCCGAAGCCATCGATCGTCCTGTCGAGCAGGGGCGCCACCGCTTCCGGTGTGCCGTCGCGCCCGGTCAGCCCGGTGCCGCCATTGCTGATCACGGCCTGCACCGCGTCATCGGCGATCCAGCGCGAAAGCTCGCGACGGATAATGTAGATATCGTCCGGCACGATGAGTTTCTCCGCGAGCTTGTGGCCGGCGGACAGCAGGCCCTCGGCCAGCGCCCTGCCGGAACTGTCGGTGGCCTCGTCACGCGTGTCCGATATCGTCAGGATCGCGATGTTGAGCGGCTTGAATTCACTGCTTGCGTTGTGTTTGTCCATAAATGACATCGGGTAGATTCAGCGTCAGGGTAGTTTTCATTCACTATAACGCCACAGAGGTCACCGGGATAAATAACATGATACTGAGAACGATGTACAAAGCCGGCGTGCGATGCGTCGTGTATGGCGCTGAATGCCGGTCGATATATGTCTACAGTTCCTCTGTACTCTCTGTGGCCAAAGATTGCTAGCCCCCCGTTTTTGCCATGAAGCGTACGACCTGCTGCGGCTTCTCGTTGAACTCGTGGCGTTCCGGTTTCAGCGCAATTGCCGCGACGACCGCCTCCTGCAATTCATGGTCCGTCGCACCGTCACGCAGCAGCGGCCGGAAATCGAAGTTGTGTTCCTGTCCCAGGCACAGGTGCAGGCGGCCATCGGCGGCCAGCCGTACCCGGTTGCAGGTGGCGCAAAAATGCTGTGACAGGGGCGTGATGAAACCGATACGCAGGTCCGTGCCGGCAACCTGTACGTAGCGTGCCGGACCGCCGCCCGGCATGACGCCCGGCAGCAGGGTGTAATCCTGTTCAATCCGTGCGCGCACCTGCTGCAGGTCGAGGTAGTGTCCGGTGGCAGCCTGCCCGGTGGCGCCGATCGGCATGGTCTCGATAAAGCGCAGCGTGAAGCCGTGCTCGATACAGAAGCGGACCATATCGACGGTTTCGTCGTCATTGATGCCGCGCATGACTACCATGTTGATCTTGATCGGCGCGAAGCCGGCGGCCCTGGCTGCCATCAGGCCGTCCAGCACCTTGTCGAGCCGGCCGCGGGTGATATCACGGAAGCGGGCCGGTTGCAGCGAATCCAGGCTGACATTGATGCGAGTAATGCCGGCTGCGCGCAGGGCTTCTGCATGGCGCGACAGCCTCACGGCGTTGGTGCTCAGTGACAGGTCATCGATGCCCGGTATCCGTGCAAGGCGTGTGGCCAGCAGCGGGAGGTCCCTGCGCACCAGCGGTTCGCCGCCGGTAATTCGTACCCGTTGTACGCCGAGTGCGGCAAAGGCGCCGATGATGCGCTCGATCTCTTCGAAGTCCAGCCATGCCGCGGGTTCATCGAAATCACGGTAGTCTTCCGGCAGGCAGTACAGGCAGCGCAGGTCGCAGCGATCGGTAACCGACAGCCGGACGTACTGGATACTGCGGCCATACGGATCGGTCAGTACCGGTGTCATGGTGCGGTCCCGCTACAGGTCCAGCAACAGCTTGAGCGGCTTGCGCATGCCGGCAATCTTGCAGGCCTGCTGGCCAAAGCCGCAGGGAAACAGGTTTTGCACGTAGCGGCGCGTGGCTGTCTCCCTGCCATGGCGTTCGCGCAGCGTCTTCAGCAGAGTGCGGTTTTCCGGCACGGTCTGGTTTTGCTCGAAGTAATCGCGCACGACATTCACGATCTCCCGGTGTACCTCGCTCATCGGTATGGCTTCCTGCCCGGCAATGGCCAGGGCAACATGCCCGTTCCAGTCGGAGGGATCGAGCAAATAGCCCTCACTGTCGGTTGGCGGGATTGGCTGGTTCATACGGAGTCCTCGTATCGCATTCCGGTTACGCTAGCACAGTGCACGTC
>JBATJF010000435.1:0-5834 GCA_049668345.1 Gammaproteobacteria bacterium | reverse complement strand
GTGGTCCACGAAGCGGGCAACGAAGCGGGGTTCTACCGCAGTAACGGTGCGCCGGGGACGCTGCGGCCGGTCGAGGACATCGCCCGTGACATGCTCAGGGAATTCGTCGCCGGGGTTTGCGGCGATTGCCACGATGCCGCCGGCCCGATTGAACCGCAGCTGCTGCTGGTCAATGGCCTGCCCGCGGCACGCATCCAGGAAATCGCCGTGCGGGAAAACGTCGGTCTGATCGTGATGGGTACGCATGCGCGTACCGGGCTGGCGCGCATGGCCGCGGGATCGGTATCGACCGAGGTGATGCAGCACTGCCGCGTGCCTGTCACCATTGTCAAGGCGCTGGCCGGCGACGGCAATGAGGCCGGTGCGGCAACGGCTGAATGGTGGCCCCGCGACAACGCCGGGCGCGACGACAAACACAGACAGGCCTGAGCACCGCGCCGGCCCGTTGCCGTCAGCCGTAACGCCCCTCGATATAATCCGCAGTCTCGCTGGACTTCGGCGTCACGAACAGTTGCTCGGTCGCGGTATGCTCGATGACCTTGCCCATCAGCATGAAGATGCACTCTTCGCTGGCACGCCTTGCCTGGGCCATGTTGTGGGTCACGATCAGGATCGTGTATTGCCCGCGCAGTTCCCAGATCAGTTCTTCCACTGCCTCGGTACCCTTGGGATCCAGCGCCGAACAGGGCTCATCCATCAGCAACACGGCGGGCTTGACCGGCAGCAGGCGTGCTATACACAACTTCTGCTGCTGCTCGAGTGACAACCCGATAGCCCTGTCGTCAAGCCGGTCCTTGACCTGGTCCCAGAGCAACACCTGACTCAGTGCCGATTCCACGATGTCATCACGCTCGCTGCGCGCTCCCTTGCCCTGGCCGGAATGCAGGGTGTGCCCGAACAGCACATTCTCCCGGATCGAGATGGGCAGCGGATTGGGGCGCTGGAAGACCATGCCGACCTGTTTGCGCACCTGCACCAGCTCGACGTCTGGCGCATAGACGTTGTGGCCCAGCACATCGACGGCACCCTCTATGCGGGCATAACCGAGACGCTCGTTGATGCGGTTGATGCTGCGCAGGAAGGTCGACTTCCCGCAGCCCGACGGCCCGATCAGGGACGTGATCCGGCCGCTCCGGATGGCGAGGTCCACATCGAACAGGGCCTGGAAGGTCCCGTACCAGAGATTGAGCTTGCGTGTCTGTATGGCGTACTGCCCCGCTGCATCATTCATCAGCCGAACCTGCCTTCCAGGTAATCGCGGGTACGCTGGTCCCGGACCTGTCCGGCGAACAGGTCCTCCGTGACGCCGATCTCCACGCACTCCCCGTCCAGGAAAAATGCGGTCCGGTCGGCCAGCCGGCGCGCCTGCTGCACCAGGTTGGTGACCAGTATGATGGTCATCTCGTGTTTCAGTTCCTTGAGTACATCCTCGATGCGCATGGTCGTTACCGGATCGACGGCGATCGAGAATTCATCCAGCATCAGCAGTTCAGGTTCCTGCGACAGTGCGCGCGCGATGGTCAGCCGCTGTTGCTGCCCGCCTGACAGCAGACTGCCGAGCGAATCGAGCCGGTCCTTGACCTCGTCCCACAACGCGGCACGCTGCAGGCAGCGTTCGACGATGACATCGAGGTCGGCCTTGTTGCTGTTACCGGCCAGGCGCGGGGCCAGGGCAACGTTCTCGTAGACTGTCAGGGGCAGCCCCACCGGCAGGGGAAACACCACCCCGATACGCGAGCGCAGGGCATAGATATTCCTGAGGTGATTGATCGACACCCCGCTGAAACGAACCGTCCCGTCGACATTCATGGCGCCATCGAACATGTCCATGCGATTGATCGACTTCAGAAACGAGGTCTTGCCTGCATTTGCCGGACCGATAATGCCGAAGATTTCGTGCTTGTGGACCTCGAGACTGATATCTCGCAGCGCGACATGAGTACCGTAGCGGATGCTCAGGTTCGAGACCTCGAGCGTGCTGGTCGCGGCAGCACCCCCGGTCACCCTGTCGGCGCCGCCTGCGGCCGGCGTTGTGCGGGTGCCCGCGGTTACCATTTCTTGCGTCCGCGCAGGTACATGCGAAAGGCGATGGAAAGACTGTTCATCAGCAGCACCATGGAAATCAGCACCAGCGCCACGCCATAGGGCAGGTTTTCCGGCACGCCCGGCACCTGGGTCGCCACCACGAACAGATGCAGCGACAGCGCCATGGTCTGGTCAAAGATACCCTGTGGCAGGAACGGGGTGAAAAACACGGCGCCGGTGAACATGATCGGCGCGGTCTCGCCCGAGGTACGCGACACCTCGAGGATGATGCCGGTGAGTATGCCGCTGATGGCGTTGGGCAGCACGATGCGCCGGATAGTCTGCCAGCGTGTCGCGCCCATGTTCCAGCAGGCCTCGCGAAATGCCATCGGCACCGAGCGCAGGGATTCACGGGTCGCCACGATCACGACCGGCAGGGTCATGATCGCCAGCGTCAGGCTGGCGGCCAGGATGCTGGTGCCGAAACCGAAAAAGATGACGAAGGCACCGACGCCAAACAGGGCATGCACGATGGAGGGTACGCCCGCCAGATTGATGATGGCGAGGTTGATGATACGGGTAAACCAGTTGTCGGTCGCATATTCGTTCAGGTAGATGGCAGCCGCGACGCCGATCGGTACCGATACGAGCAGCGCCACCGCAACCAGCCAGACCGTGCCCAGCAGCGCCGGAAAGATGCCGCCTGCGGTCATGCCGTCGGTCGGCGCGGTGAACAGGAAATCGATGGAGATTACCGGGCCACCCTTGTAGACAAGGGTGGCCAGGATGATAAGTACCGGCAGTATCAGCAGCCCGGTCATGAGCAGGAACAGCATACGATAGAGTCGTTCGATGCGTTTGTTACGGACGTTGAGTTCTGTCTCGGTAAACATGAGGACTATCCCTTGCGTATACCACGCACGACCAGGTCAGCCGTGAGGTTGATGACAAAGGTAATGACGAACAGCAGGATACCGATCGTGAACAACACCTGGTAATGCTCGGAACCGACCGCCGTCTCGCCGAGCTCGGCGGCAATGGTCGCCGTCAGTGCACGCACCGAATCGAACACGCTGGTCGGGATATTGACCGAGTGACCGGTTGTCATCAGCACCGCCATGGTCTCGCCGAAGCCCCGGCCGATGCCCAGCAGGATAGCGCCGAGCAGACCGTTCTTCGCTGCCGGCAGCACAACCTTGAAGATGACCTGCCAGCGGGTCGCGCCCATCGCCTCCGCCGCCTCGCGGTAGCGGTCGGGCACTGCCTTGAGCGCATCCTCGGCAATCGAGGTCATGATCGGCGCCACCATGAGCCCGAGAATGATACCGGCATTGAGCACGGTCAGACCGACCGGCACATCGAACGTCTTGATGATCAACGGGTTCATCATGGTTAGCCCGATGAAGCCCCACACCACCGACGGGATCGCGGCCAGCAGTTCGACCAGTATCTTCAGGAATTCGCGGGTCTTGCCGGATGCGAATTCACCGATGAAGATGGCCGCGCCGAGCGAAAACGGAATGGCCACCAGCAGCGCCAGCCCGGTAACACTGGCGGTTCCGGCCACCAGTGCCAGGATGCCGTATTCGGGCGCATCCTCGTCGCTGGGCTCCCAGTACTGGGACAGGAAAAATTCCCGGGGATCCATGGTATCCAGTATGAAACCGATGCCTTCCTTGGTGACGAAGGCAAAGATACCGATAATGAAGATGATGGCGGAAATGCCGCTGATGAAGACCACAACCTGGACAAACTTGTCGATATACCAGTCGAGGTTCCGACGATCAAAGCTGGCTGTCGCGCGTGTCTCCATCACGTGCAGTCCCCTCTCAGGGCGCATCCGGCCCGCGCAGGATTTCAATCAGGTCGCGTATACGGGTCGCGACATCCCGGTACAGCGCCTCCCACGGCTCCGGATGCTGCTCGAAACTGCCGGCTGGTAGAGGCCTGGTCTTCCATTCCAGGGCCGTGGTGTGGAACGGAAGCTGCTGTATATAGCTCTTGACCGGTCCCTCCAGGCTCACGATGACATGCTTGTCGACCAGTTCCGCATGCGTCAGATCCAGCGGCGCGGGGCTTGCGTCGCTCAGGTCAAAACCGCGGCTTTCGAGGAACCGCACCATGTTCGGATCGAGTGCAGCAGCGGGGTTTCTGCCGCAGCTGCTGTAGCTGCCGCTTTCCGGGAAGGTCTTGCGCGCGACGAGTTCGGCCATCTTGGACAGGCAACTGTTGTCCTCGTCGACAAACAGGATGTGATAGACCTTGGGGACCTTGCCCTCGCCGGTGACGGCGAACACGGTTTCCTCACACAGGTTCTTGGCCTGGTCAGCCACACGTTTCAGGTGCGTGAGCACCACGAACACCACCAGCAATTCCTTGACCTTCTCCCGGTCCGGGTTCGCGGTCAGCTCCGAGTATACCGATTCCAGGTCATACTCCATTTCCTTTTCCAGGATCATCGTTGTCCTGGCCTGTTCCGCGTTCAGCGTATTGAAGGCCTTGATGGACTGGCCCAGCATCACCGTCGCCTCGGTCGCGATGCGTTCCAGTTCGCGTCCCATCAAGCCGCCCGGCGGCGCGGACAGCTGTCCGGATGCGCGTGCAATCGTGACCGCGTAGTCGCCGATGCGCTCCAGTGCGATATTGGCGCGGATCGCCGAAGACAGCAGCCGCAGGTGAGCACCGCTCGGCAGGTGCACGGCGATGAATGCATGACACAGGCGGTCGATATCGCGCATGGCGCGGTTGATCGGGTGATCGCCGAGAATGGTCGCGGCGGCCAGTTCGCTTTCGCCGGTCTGAAAGGCATGAATGGCGTTCGCGACAGCCGTCTCGACACTGCCGGCCATGTCCGCGATGCGGTCGCGGATCCGCTTCAGGTCATGTTCCAGCCGCTCCTCGTAATGCCTCATGGTAATGACTCCCGCCGGGTTGCGCGTTCAGGATGCAAACAGCCACCGCGAGAATACACTGTAACCGCGCAGGCAGAAAGTGTCCGGATACCTGACATGTGGCACACTCAGCCGCTGTTTACTGGCAAGTGACCTTCTTCACCGGCGCATAGCCCATGTTGCTGATGATGCACTGGCCCTCGTCACTGAGTATCCAGTCAATATAGGCCTTGACCGCACCGGCCGGTTCACCACTGGTATACATGAACAGCGGCCGTGCAATGGGGTAGGTGTTGTCACTGGCCGTTTCCACGCTCGGGTTCACACAGCTGCCGTCCTCACCGCTTTCTATGCAGACCATTTTCAGGTGCTCGGTGGCGTAGGCCAGGCCACTGTAGCCGATGGCGCAGGGTGTTTTCTCGACCAGGTCGACCACATCCTTGGAACCGTGCATGTCCAGCGTACCCTGGCGGAATTTTCCCTTGTCAGCCAGTACCGCGTCCTTGAAGTAGGCATAGGTGCCGGAATTGTTCTGCCGGCTGACCACGACAATCTGCTGGTCCTTGCAGCCCGGCACGGTGACGCCGATATCCGTCCACTTCGTCGTCTTGCCACCGCGGCCGAAGATCTCTTGCAGCTGCGCGATGGACAGTCTGGTGATCGGGTTGGCATTGTGGATGAATACGGCCAGCGCATCGTAACCCACGATAAACTCCACCGGCTTGTGGCCGCGCTCTTCGGCCAGTTTCATCTCCTTGTCTTTCATCTGGCGGCTGGCATTGGCAATATCCACCGTGCCGTTGATGAGGGCGGCGATGCCCGTACCGGAACCGCCGCCGGATACCGCAATCGCCACGTCGGGTTCAACCTTCTGGTAGGCTTCCGCCCAGGCCTGGGCGACATTGACCAGCGTGTCCG
>JBATJF010000434.1:0-4270 GCA_049668345.1 Gammaproteobacteria bacterium | reverse complement strand
GTCCAGGCCAGGCCGGCCACGATGCCCGGGATCAGTTCCGCGCGCTTGCCCTCGCGCGCCATCCGCGAAGGGCCGAGGTATTCGGTGATCAGCGCCTCGGTCAGCTTCACCGACTCGGTCTGGCCCTCGGCGATGCGGGTGGCGACCTTGCGCACGATGCGGCCCAGCGCACGCTCCAGCGAACGCACGCCGGCCTCGCGCGTGAAGTTGCGGATGACGAAGGCCAGCGAAGCGTCGTCGATGACCAGCTGTTCCGGTTTCACGCCGGCGTTGTCCAGGGTGCGGCCGAGGATGTAGCGGCGTGCGATCTGCAGCTTCTCCGCCTCGCTGTAGCCGGACAGGCGCAGCACCTCGATGCGGTCGAGCAGCGGCGCGGGGATGGTGTCGAGCGTGTTGGCGGTGACGACGAAGAACACGCCGGACAGGTCGAAGGGCTGGTCGAGGTAGTTGTCACGGAACTCGTTGTTCTGCGCCGGGTCGAGGATCTCCATCAGGGCGGCGGCCGGGTCGCCGCGGAAGTCGCGGCCCAGCTTGTCGATCTCGTCCAGCATCAGCAGCGGGTTGTTGACACCGGCGCGTCGCACGGCGCGGATGATGCGCCCGGGCATGGCGCCGACGTAGGTGCGGCGGTGGCCGCGCAGTTCCGCCTCGTCGTGCAGGCCGCCCAGGCTCATGCGTTCGAAGGTGCGGCCCAGTGCGCGGGCGATGGACTGGCCGAGCGAGGTCTTGCCGACGCCGGGCGGGCCGACGAAGCACAGGATCGGGGCGCGTGCGCCGGGATTCAGTTTCATCACCGCCAGGTGCTCGATGATGCGGTCCTTGACCTCCTTGAGGTCGTAGTGGTCCGTATCCAGCACCTCGCGCGCCTGCACCAGGTCGAGCTTGTCCTCGGTGCGCTTCGTCCACGGCAGGTCCAGCACCAGGTCGATGTAGCTGCGCATGGTCTGGTAGTCGGGCGAGCTGGCGGGCATGCGTTCCAGCCTTGAGAGCTCCTTGTCGATCTCCTTGCGCACCGCCTCCGGCAGTTCGGCCCCGTCGAGGCGTTCGCGCAGCCCGGCGACCTCGGCCTGCTCGGGCGAGGATTCCCCGAGCTGGTCCTGGATCTCGCGCAGCTGCTGGCGCAGCATCATCTCGCGCTGCTCCTTGCCCATCTTCGCCGTGACCGCGCTGGAGATCTGCTGCTGGATCTCCAGCACCTGGATCTCGTGGTTCATGTAGTCCACGATCAGGCGCAGCGCCTCCAGCTGGCTGTTCGCGGCGAGCAGGTGGTACTGCTTGTCGATGCTGATCGAGATCACCGAGGACAGCACGTAGGCCTGTTCGATCGGCTTGTCGAGGTCGGACACCAGCTGCTTGAGGTCGATCTGCATCTGCGCCGGCCCGAGCTGCAGCATGCGCGCGGCCTGGTCGAGCATGGTGCGGTGCAGGGCCTCCACCTCCGAACCGCTGTCATCGGGTTCGGGCAGGTAGGCGGACTGGCATTCGAGGAACGGCGACTCGCTGGTGAGCAGCTCGCGCTCGATGCGCCGGCCGGCCTGCAGCACCAGGTTGATGGTGCCCTGGGTGCGCTGCATGCGCTTGATCACGCACAGCGTGCCGACCGGATACAGGTCGTCCGCGCCCGGCTCCTCGACGGTGGCGTCGCGCTGCGTGAACACGACGATGCGCTTGTCCTCGGTTGCCAGTGCCGCCTCGACCGCGGCGACTGAACGCGCGCGGCCGGCGGTCACCGGCATGACCATGTGCGGGAAGATGATGCTGTTCTTGAGCGGGAACACCGGCAGGATCAGGGACGTGGCGTGGGATTCGGTCGTCATGGTCCGTTACTCCGTATCTTGCAGGTAGATCATCAGCATGCCGTCGCGGTACTGCATGCGCAGGACGATGACATGGCCGGGCAGCCGGATGATACGCCGGAACCAGTCGTAACTGATTTCCATGGACAGGTATTCCCGGGCCTCGGCGAAGCACAGGTCGCGGCGCCGGCCCTCGACGAGCAGCTTATCGCCCTGCACCTCGACCCGCAGGTCCTCCTCGGCCACCCCGGCCAGCTCGACCTTCACCAGCCAGCCGCCGGCGCAGCGATAGACGTCGGCCCGCGGGTACCAGCCGTCGCGTTCGTAGAGCATCATGTCACGATCCTGCATCCGTCCGTGTTGCGCATGGGGTAATCATACCCGAGTGGGCGCGGTTTGCAGCCGGTGCTGCAGCGGGCGTTGACAGGGTGAAAAAACGGGCGTGGGATGCCTTCCGCAATGCAATGATCGGGGCAGGAGGCCGCTTCGGGCCTCCTGCCCTCACGCGGCACTCGTACTTCCATGTACATCGCGCGATCTTTCCCCATAAAATCGCGGTCGCGATCCGCTCGTGCGGACATGTCTTGATCCTGTAGGAGCGCATCGCATGCGCGAAGATTTTTTGGCTCTTCCCACAATCGAGCGGGTGGATTACCGTTGTGGGGCAGATTTTATTTGGCCAACGGCTGGTTCGTGAAGGTCGAATGAATTCGACCCTACAGAAACACCGCTGGTCGAATGGAATAGACCCTGCGGTAGGGCCGAATTCATTCGGCCAGCAATCTTGCCATCAGAAGGAATGCGTCTCGTCTGAATTGATATGTTACCTGACCAATCTGGGGAAGAGCCGATTTTCAAGCCCGGAGCCATTCGCGGACACGGTCCGCTCCTGCAGGCCTTGTTTTAACCGCGGCAAGGCATCTGACCTCTGCGTGCTCTATGCCCTCTTTGGCCATTCTCTTGCTTTTCACCTTGGCGTCTTGGAACCAGACAGTTTTTGATTTTTCTGCGTCTCCCTGCGCCCTCTGCGTCTCTCGGCAACTGCTCCCTGCGTTGCCCTACCTCCTACATCCCTGTAGTCGTGCGCGAGCCTTGTCAAGGCCTGGCAATCAAGCGCTATCATACCCGCATGGAACCTGAAACCATCCGCTATGTGAAGATCTGGTCCGGCTGGCTGCGGCTGGCGCACTGGCTGATCGCCGCCGGCGTGCTGTTCGAGCTTGCCAGTGCGTGGGCGCTGGCGCACGACGGCATCGACCCGGTGTTCTGGTACGACTGGCATATCATGATCGGTCAGCTGACCGCGCTGGCCGTGTTGCTGCGCGTGGCACTGCTGTTCGTGCCCGGCAGCAGTCACTGGCGCGCCCTGCTGCCGGACCGTACCGACCGGCAGGCCATGGTTCAGATGCTGAAGTTCTATCTGAGCCTGGCACGCACTCCGCTGCCGGCCTGGTACGCGCACAATCCGCTCTGGAAACCGCTTTACCTGCTGGTGCTTGCCGTGCTCGCCGCCTGCGTGGCGACGGGACAGTTCCAGGATGCGCCGTGGCTCGTGTTCGGCCAGGAACCCGACGCGCTGCACAGCTGGCTGGGGGGCGTCCTCGGGCTGTTTACCCTGTTGCATGTCATGTCAGTGTTCCTGCACGACGGGAAGGGCAAGGGCGCACTGGTCTCGGCCATGATCAGCGGCTGGCGCTATTTTCATGTCACACGGCAGGGCCCGATCGACGACGCGGTATTCAACCGGCGCACCCCGGTCGAGGTCAGTATCGACAGCCTCGACCGGGGCAGGACCACGGACAACAGCCGGGGCATCTCCGGATAAAACGATCGCGGACGCGGTCCGCTACGGCTATTTTTTCGCTCCTGCAGCTGATCGACGGTACGCAGCGGCCGACGCAAAAAGTCTCTTCCCCAAATCGAGTGGGTTGATTACCACTGTAAGGCCGAATTCATTCGGCCAACAGCCTGTTGCCATGGGAGACAAGGCGGTCACCCTGTCCTGTGACGCATGGCGCAGGGGGGGTGTCATTCCCTGCACCATCAAGTCTGGTGCATCACCAGGGTTACCCGCGGTCGTCATCCTTTGTCCACTGATATCACCGCAGCACACCTGCTGGTTCGTGAATGGTCGAATGAATTCGACCCTACTGTAGGGCCGATGAGATGGTCTCCTCCCCACTTTTTAATCGGCGTCACAATGCGCCATGATGGAGCTGTATAAACAACCATCAATAAAGTGAGGAGAAGACCATGGGTAAGATTACGACGATTGGACTGGATTTGGCAAAAATTGTGTTTCACGTGGTGTGTTGCGATCAGCATGGCAAGGTCATCAAGAAGAAGGTGCTGAGGCGGTCGGGGTTATTGGCCTGGTTCGCCAACCTGCCGCCCTGTCTGATCGGGATGGAGTCTTGTGCCAGCGCCCACTATTGGGCACGTGCCCTGAAGGCCCAGGGCCATCGGGTAAAACT
>JBATJF010000433.1:0-7980 GCA_049668345.1 Gammaproteobacteria bacterium | reverse complement strand
AAACACCACTGGTCGTATGAACTCGACCCTACAGAAACACCACTGGCCGAATGAAGTCGACCCTACAGTAGGGCCGAATTCATTCGGCCAGCAGTCTTGCTTGTCCTGCGGTGCAGTCACAGTTTTGCCGGTCAGGGCGTGCTGTCCTGGGAGTCGTGTCCGGCATGCTCCCTGGTATGCAGCCCCGTTTTCCACCGGGGTGCACGTTCTTTCAGCCATGATGCCGCAGATAAGACAGGTTTGCCTCGTTGAATGGCGCTGGTATCAGGCCGAAGGTATCGAATATATCCTGGCCGTCGCAGGTATTCCCCTCCATCAGCATCGTTAGCTGGTCACGGGTAATCGGGAAAAAGGCATAGCGATCGAGCACCGCGGCAATTCCCTTCAACAGCAATACCGGCGCGGGAAGGGCCCATTTGGTGACGCCGCCGGCCCGCGCAATGGTCTGGAGGATATCCCGCCAGGGCAGGGCATCGGCTCCGCACAGGCTGTAATTACGACCCACCGTAGCGGGCATATCCAGGGCCTTGACGAAGACTGCGGCGACATCCTTCACGTGCACGGGCGCCATACGGAACATGCCGGCGTCTGTCGGGAGCAGGCCATCATAAAACAGGGGTGCCGGCAGGGGGGAGCGCACCACGTCCCTATACAGCCGGGTGGCGAATTCCAGCCGGCCGCGTGGATCACCGAACAGCACAGAGGGCCGAAACACGGTCCAGTCCAGTACGGTGCTGGCCAGATACTGTTCTGCCCGGTACTTGGTGCGCTGATAAGCGGTGCCGTTGATTTTCACGCCATTGGCGCTCATCAGGATGAAGCGGCGCACGCCAGCCTGTTCTGCGGCATCCATCGCGTGTTTGGCACCCTCGAAATGCAATGCCTCGTAGGTTACGCCGCGGGCCGGCGCCTCTCGCAGTATGCCGATGTTATAGATCACCGCATCTGCACCGTCGATGGCCATTTTTACCGCTGCCGGCTCGGCAATGTCACCCTGAACCAGCGTGCAGCGCGCTGGCTGACTGACCTTGTCTTTGCTGGAGGGGCGCACCAGCACGACGGGGTGATGGCCCCGATCCAGCAGCTCGTCGATGAGGTAACTGCCAACAAAGCCGGTCGCTCCGAAAACCGTGACTTTCATGGTGCATTCTCCCTGGTCACGCGGGGCAGGCCCCGGGTGTCGGCAGGCGCACAACTGCCCGTGTCGCAGCGACGACGGTAGCGCCAGGCCGCGAAGTGGCGGTAGGCAAAGCCGAGGGGGTGGCGCATGCCGAGGACCGACACCGAGCGCGCCAGCCAGCGGTAACCGGGCAGGTGGTTCCAGATGACCATGAAGGCATCGATACCCCGCTGCCACTGCCCGGTACGGTCCAGCACGTGCAGTTCAGCCATGGCGGTCTCGAGTGCGAGTCCATGCGCGGCCAGTGTGCCGGCTGCGCTGGCGGCATCCACCCAGTGCAGCCGGGCCGCCTTGTCCATGCGTCGATAGTGAGCAATCTCGCGGCGGCACAGCGGGCAGCCGCCGTCGTAGAAGACCACCGGGCGCGACCCGGAAGCGGTGGTCATCGCTTGTCTGTCCGGGTCCGGAGCGGGTGTGACTGGCATTGTTTCTGGTGCCTCCTATCTAGCTGTACAAAAACTATACGCCGACTGTACATATTTGTACAGATAATGTATAAGGCTGTTGTGGGTCAGCCAAACGCCGCTAGCACCACGCCAACCAACCACGAAGGAGACGACCATGAAAAATCACCCTGGAAGCTGCCGGCGCGCCGGCATCGTACTCGCACTGACGGCTGGAATGAGTGCCCCTGGCATTGTGCTTGCCGGGCCGGGCTGCATGAACGATCAGCGCATGACGAGGAATATGTACCCGTACAGCCCGATGGCCCCGCAACCTGCCTACCGGCAGATGATGCCCTACGCTTACCAGGCTGCCCCGGCCGGCAGCAGCATGAGGATGGCGGCTCCCTACTACAGGCCGATGGCTGTTCAGCAGGCCGGTCCCCTCACCGGCAATCCCGCCACCCCGGCTCCGGCGCTGACAGCTGCCGGGCAAACCACCCGGGTTGCTCTCGGCAGCGACAGCGAAGCTGCCGGTGAAACTGTCACGGTGCGTATCAATGGTATGCGTTTCGAGCCGGAAAACATCACGGTCAAACCCGGCACCAGGGTGACCTGGGTTCAGGCCGATCGCATGCCGCATATCATCAGCGGCAAGGCCACGGGTATGCGTTCGAATACCCTCTACACGGGTCAGGACTACAGTTACATCTTTCAGAAACCCGGTGAGTACGCCTATGTCTGCGACCTGCATCCCTCCATGAAGGGCAGTGTGGTCGTGGAGGAAGCCGGGGCCGGTACCTGAGTGGCTGGCCGGAGAGGCATGAAATGTGAGACGTGAAACGATATATGGCCACGGAATCCACGGAAGAACACGGAAATAAATACATGACGGGATGTAGGGTGCGTTTTACGCACCGATAACGGTGCACGAAGTGCACCCTACTATTGGGGTAAGCGCATCTCATGCGCGAACTTTATGCGGCGTGCAGGGATCTGCAACACAAGGATCGCGTACGCGGTCCGCACCTGCAATGCACCAGCCCCGGTGCGTAAAACGCACCCTACGCCCTGGTAAAAAACGTTTCCCGTCAATATGCGGCTCAGGTAATCACCGTGGGTTCGCTGCGACCCGTGCGGGACTCGATACCGGCCAGCGCAATGGCGATTGCGACCAGGGGTTGCATCACCGCAGCGGTCTCCTGGTCCTGCCTGGCCGGATCGGGTTCGAACGCTTCGAGGTAGACCCGCAGGGTGGCACCCGCGGTGCCGGTGCCCGAGAGCCGGTAGACGATGCGCGAACCGCCGGTGAAGCCGATGCGGATGCCCTGGTTTTCCGCGATACTGCCGTCCACCGGGTCGGTGTAGGCGAAGTTGTCGGCATAGTCCACTGTGTAGCCGTCGAGTGTCGTGCCCGGCAGCCCGGTCAGGCGTGACTGCAGGTGACTCATCAGGCCGTTGGCGGCCCCGGTCTCGATGCCTTCGTAATCGTAGCGGGTATAGAAGTTGCGGCCGAACTCCCGCCAGTGCGCCTGCACGATGTCCGCCACGGATTCCTGCCGCACCGCCAGCAGGTTGAGCCAGAACAGGACCGCCCACAGGCCGTCCTTCTCGCGGATGTGATCGGAACCCGTGCCGAAACTCTCTTCGCCGCAGAGCGTGATGCGGCCGGCATCCAGCAGGTTGCCAAAGAATTTCCAGCCGGTGGGTGTCTCGTAGCAGTCCAGGCCCCGTTGTTGCGCGACCCGGTCGACGGCCTGGCTGGTGGGCATGGAGCGGGCCACCCCCTTGATACCGCCGGCATAACCCTTGATGCAATGGGCGTTGGCGGCCATCACCGCCAGGCTGTCGCTCGGGGTGACGAAGAAATTGCGTCCCAGGACCATGTTGCGGTCGCCGTCGCCATCGGAGGCGGCGGCGAAATCGACGGCGTCGGCGCCCGTGGTCAGCTCCACCACCTCGTGGGCATGTACCAGGTTGGGGTCGGGGTGGCCGCCGCCGAAGTCTTCCAGCGGAATGCCGTTGATCACGGTGCCGGGTGCCGCGCCCAGCAGGTCTTCCAGGATGCGCCGGGCGTAGGGGCCGGTGATGGCGTGCATGGCATCGAAGCGCATGCGGAAGGCGCCGGCGCCGAACAGCTCGCGGATGCGGTCGAAATCGAACAGGTCTTCCATCAGGGCGGCGTAGTCCGCCACCGGGTCGATGATCTCGACCCGGGTGTCGCCGAGGATCACGCATTCCAGGGTATCGAGGTCGATGTCCTCTGCGCCGAGGATGCGGTAGCCGGTGATCTCGCGGGTGCGCGCGAAAATGGCCTCGGTGACGCCCTCCGGTGCCGGGCCGCCGTTGGCGGTGTTGAACTTGATGCCGAAGTCCTCGTCGGGGCCGCCGGGGTTGTGGCTGGCCGAGAGGATAATGCCGCCGTTGGCCCGGTATTTGCGGATCACGCAGGAGGCGGCCGGCGTGGAGAGCAGACCGCCCTGGCCGACCAGTACTTTCGTGACGCCGTTGGCGGCCGCCATGCGGAGAATGATCTGGATGGCCTGCCGGTTGTAATAGCGGCCGTCACCGCCCAGCACCAGCGTGCCGCCCCTGAGTGCCGGCCGGGTGTCGAAGATCGACTGGACGAAGTTTTCCAGGTAGTGCGGCGTCTGGAAGATCCTGACCTTCTTGCGCAGGCCGGAGGTGCCGGGGCGCTGGTCGGTAAAGGGTTGGGTATCAACGGTTGCAATGTCCACGGTGCTGTTTGTCCTGCGTGTTGGGGATGTGCCTATTCAACCATACCCGGGCATGAAACGGGGGTGGAAAATTCCGCGCCATGCCGGCCGGCCGGATCGGTGGGTACTTGATGAAGCTCAATGTGCCGAACCCGCGGCCCCGGGTAGGCTGGGGAGCCTTTGATCAAGCCGGGTATGCAGGCGTCGCCATGACGACAAACCGGGGTGTTCCCGGCTGTTGACGGCTATTTCCGGAGGGCATGATCTTGAGTGAACGCAATTTCCGCATGCGCATGCAATGCAGCTACGAGGGGGATACCAACGCCATTGCCGAGCTCGTCGTCGAGCATGAGGTGGAGGGCCAGTGGCAGCCGCTGGAGCTCGGCCTCAGGGCGCCGGGGTTCGATATTTTCGTTTACGCGGTGTTCACCTGCCAGCACCTGTATTTCCGGGTCAACTGCGCGGAACGCGGGCTGCTGCTGAACAGCGCCGGGGGCAGCATCGTCATCGGCGCCGGCGCGGACTGGAACATGGAAACCCTGCAGGTGCATTTTTCCGGCCAGCTTCGCAGCGGGCAGGCGAGCCGGGACGATATCGAGTTTATCGTGGCGCGCATGAAACAGTGCCCGGTGTCACGCAATCTGCGCGAGATCCCCGACACCCGCTCCACCGTTATCCTGAACTGACGCCGCTTGCTTCACTCAGGCCGGGTCCTGGTGAATGATCACGTCCGCCAGCGGGAAGGCCTCGCGGATCGCGTGTTCGACGCGGTCGGTGGCGGCATGGGTCTCGCCCAGCGTGAGGTCCGCATCGAGTTCGAGGTGTAACTGGATGATCTCCATCGCGCCCGACTGGCGGGTGCGCAGGTCGTGCAGGCCGAGCACCAGCGGCTCGGCGCAGGCGAGCTGTTTCACGCGTTCGCGGACCTCGTCGGGCAGTTCGCGGTCGATGAGATGGTGAAACGCATCGTGCCCGATGTGCCAGGCGCCGTAACAGATGTAGATCGCCACCAGGATGCCGAACAGCGGATCGAGCACCGACCACCCGTACTGCGTCAGTGCCAGCGCGGCGATGGTCCCCAGGTTGGTCAGCAGGTCCGTCATGTAGTGCAGGGAATCGGCGCGCACGATGGTCGAGCGGGTGCGACGGATCACGTGGCGCTGGATGAGCAGCAGCGCCGCGGTGGCCGTGACCGCAAAGCCCATCACGACGATGCCGACCGTCACGTCCTCGATGGGACGCGGATGCATCAGGCGGTCCACGGCATGCAGTACGAGGAAGACCGCGGAACCGGCGATGAACGCGGCCTGGGCCAGCGCGGCCAGCGGCTCGACCTTGCCGTGGCCGAAGCGGTGTTCCTCGTCCGGTGGCTGCAGCGAAACGCGTACCGCCACCAGGTTGATGATCGAGGCCGCCGCGTCCATGAGCGAGTCGACGAGCGAGGCCAGCACGCTGATCGAGCCCGTCAACAGCCAGGCTGCCGCCTTGCCCACGATCAGCAGCAGCGCGGTGAGGACGGAGGCCGTGGTGGCAAGCTTCAGCAGCCGTGCGGTATCGGCGGGTGAGGAGTGTTCGTTCATGGCCGGGTGCGTTGTTTTGTCATCAGGTGATTGTCACCGGCTCAGGCGAGTCAGCGTCCTGTTTCCCCTACGTCGGCTTGTGCCAGCCGCCGACACAACCCTCGAACATCGCGTCCATGCCGCGCACGTCCCAGGTGCCGGCGCGGTAGCGGTCGATGGAGATGCGCTTGCCCCAGGCATCGAGGATCGGCGCAAGTTTCAGCCACGATTCCTCGATCTCGTCGGCGCGCGAGAACAGGGTGGCATCGCCGAGCAGGACGTCGTTGAGCAGGATTTCATAGGCCTCGAACAGCGGCTCGGTCGCGGAGGCGTAGGGGCCGCGCATGACCAGGCGCCGCATCTGCGTGGTCAGGCCCGGCAGCTTGGCATTCATGCGCAGGAACATGCCCTCGTCGGGCTGCAGGCGGAACACCAGGGCGTCGGAAACGGGCGGCGCGCCGCCGGGATCGAACAGGTTGTAGGGCGGTTGCCGGAAACGGATCACGATCTCCGAGGCGCGCTTCTTCAGGCGCTTGCCGTACCAGAGGATGAACGGCACGCCCTGCCAGCGCCAGTTGTCCACGTACAGGCGCACGGCCGCGAAGGTCTCCGTTACCGAGTCCGCGGCGACGCCGGGCTCGCGGCAGTAGGCCGGCACCTGTTCTCCGGCGATTTCGCCGGCGCCGTACTGCGCGGCGACCGTCAGCCGGTCCACCTCGGCCGGCGGCGTGGCGCGCAGGGAACGCAACACCTTCACCTTCTCGTCGCGCACGGCCTTGGCGGTGTATTCCCCCGGCGGCTCCATGGCCACCAGGGTCAGGACCTGCATCATGTGACTCTGGATCATGTCGCGCAGGGCGCCGGCCTTCTCGTAGTAGGGCGCGCGGTATTCCACGCCCAGCGTCTCCGTCACGGAGATCTGCACATGGTCGATGTAGTTGCGGTTCCACAGTGGCTCCAGGATGCTGTTGCCGAAGCGGAACACGAACAGGTTCTGCACGCTTTCCTTGCCGAGGTAGTGGTCGATGCGGTAGATCTGCGACTCGCTGAACACGTCCTGCAGCGCCTTGTTGAGGTCGATGGCGGTTGCGTGGTCCAGGCCGAACGGTTTCTCGATAACGATGCGCCGGTAGCCGCAGTCCTCACGGGCGAGCTGTGCCTGGCCCAGGCCCTGTGCGACGCGCGCGTACCACTCGGGCGGGATGGCGAGATAGAACAGGGCATTGCACCGGCCCTGTTCGGTATCGAGTGCGCCGGCCAGCCGGGTGTAGGTGTCGGCGTCGGCGAGGTCGCCCTGGACGAAACGCAGGCGCGCCGCGAACGCCTGCCATTCCTCGGCGGTGTGCTGGAGGTCTGCCGCGTAACTGTCCAGTGCCGTGCGCATCATGCCGGGCCAGTCCGATTCGGCGATGTCGCGCGCCACCCCGATAATGCGGCTCTGCGGGTGGACCAGCCCGGTGCGGTACATGCGCGCCAGGGCCGGTATGAGCTTGCGCTTGGTGAGGTCGCCGCTGGCGCCGAAGATGACGATATTGGCCGGCGAGGGCAGGTCTTCCTTGACGTCTTCGATCAGTGACTCGTTTGTCATGTCATATCATCCGTTGATGGGTGTTGCGCAGGGTACCGCCCGGGCTGCCCGATTGTAGCCGTCACGGCGGCGGCCAGCCAGCCCGGGCGGATGCACCGGCCATGGCCACGACTGAAATGACGTTTGTGTGGGAAATACCGGCTTTTGTCCCTGTTTTTACCGTAAAGCCGGCCAGGTGCCTGCGTCGCCGATTGCGCCCGGCGAAACCGGCGCGTTATGCTACCTGTGCCCGATACATCGAAATGGCTGCAGGCGTGGTTCACGCCTGCTAGTGACAACTCAAGGTGAATCCTATGAAGCGTACAACACTGGCAATCGCCATCCTGTTTTCCCTGGCCGGCCCGGCTCCGGTCCTGGCCGAAGTGCCGGCAGTCACGGTAAAACCGCTGACAGTGGAAGTCATACCCCTCGACGTTGAAGTGGCCACGCAGCAGGCATTGGAGGCCTTGCCGGCAACAGCCGCCGGCGCCGAAGCGGTGCAGCAGCCATCCGTCGAGGCAACACCGGCAGCCGCCGCTGCGATCGACACCGCAACGGCCGCGGAGCCGGTGGT
>JBATJF010000432.1:0-4641 GCA_049668345.1 Gammaproteobacteria bacterium | reverse complement strand
TTGGTTTCACCGTGCAGGGCGCTGGTGGAAAAGCGCTGCTCACCGATCAGGGCATTGAGCACCGAGGACTTGCCGACGCTGACGCGGCCCAGCACCGCGATGTGTATGTGGCCGTGCTCGACCTTGTCCAGCATGGCCTGCACCTGGCGAAAATCCTCGGCCAGCTCCGCGCGCGCCTCGGGCGGCAGGCGCTGGTCGGCAAGCAGCAGCTCCAGGCTGTCGCGTGTCCGGTCAAGGTGGCTGTCGGAAGTCATATCGTCATTACCAGGTATCCATCTCTTAACATCCCACCGGGATACATCAACGCCTGCAAGACAGAGCCAGAAGGGACATGTCGTGCACGGCAATATTGCGGTTCATGCCAGTATCTGAACCCTTTTACCACAGTGTCCGGCTGCCTGTAGAAAGCATCCAGTTCCGCTCAAGGCGTCAGGGCACCTGCAGCCGGATGGACGATCTGGATTGAAGGCTACCGGGCGGTCACCGCCCGGGCATGAAGATGCCGTATCCGCATGCACGGGGGGCAGATACCGCTGCCCGTCACCGCGTTGCCGGCTGCATGTCCGGGTGATGTCAGCCTGCCGCTGCCGGACCAGCACCGGTGCATCCCGCGCAGCACTGTGGTGTCAGACACGCCGTCCTGCCCCGCCGCGACAGCCATGGGTGCCGTCGCCACCAATCCGCACCCAATGTTACAGTTTTGTTACAGCACGGATGTGTACATGTTCATGGATGCATCACGTACGAGTGTGCAGACACGAACCGGACAAATCGACTAAACAAACAGGGGAAAAATGGATACTATTGGCAGTCAGCTGGATGCCCCGTACAATGCACAGTTTTAGTCGTTGCACGCGCGTGGAACCCGCAAGACTAATCCTACAAGGGAGGAAACCGTCATGACCAAGAAAGCTGCAGCGAAAAGAGCAAGCACCGCAAAGAAAACAGCCACCAGGAAAAAAGCCACTGCCAGAAAGAAAACGACGGCACGCGCCCCGCGAACCGTGGGTGGCGCCATCAAGAACACAGCGACCGAGGTCGTAGAGGAGGTCGAAAAGGCCAGCGATGTCGTGCTGCGGGAGATCCGCGACAGTTTTGATTTCATCACCGGCAAGGTGACCGACACCGCGAAGTTCGCGGCGGCAACAACCCGGGCCGTTACCCAGAAGGTAACGAGCGAGGAAACCGTGCAACTGCTGCAGGGCCTGCTCAGGGAGGTCGAGGAGGTCGGCGAGGGGCTGTATCACGTGATTTCCAAGCGCCTTGATTCACTTAGAAAATCCGTCATCTCGGCCACACCGGAAGCGCCCGCCGGCAAGCCGGTTCGTCGCAAGAAGGCCGCGAAGAAGTCTGCCAGCAGGAAGACGACGGCAAAGAAAAAGGCCGCACCGCGCAGGAAGGCCGCAACGAAAAAGGCCCCGGTCAGAAAGAAAGTCGCCAAGAAGTCCGTGGCGCGCAAGCGGGCCGCACCGCGCAAAAAGGCCACTCGCAAGAAAGCGGCCGGCTAGGTTGCTGATGGTGGCAGGGCACGAACACCGCAGGAATACGTGACATGTCAGTGATACGGGTCTGCAGGAAACACTCTCTCGGTTATGACCGCGCCTGTGAAACCGCGGAGGAATTTGTGGAAAAGCTTCAGGCGGAGTTCAATGCCGATTATCACTGGGACGAGGATGACCTGCGGTTTTCGGCCAAGGGCCTAAAGGGCAACATCCATATCGAGGACGACAGCGTGGAAATCCGGGTCGATATTGGTTTGATGTACCGGCCGTTCAAGGCAAAGATAGAAAAAACCATCGCCAGTGAACTCGATGATATCCTGAAGGCCTGACCTGCCTGCCCGTGTGGCATTGTTCTACGCCGCCACCGGTGCAGGCGTGCGCTCAGCCGATGTTGAATTCGTCGTAGAGGGATTTGACCAGTTCCGGGCTGTATTTGCGCTCCAGCCTCCGGATGGCGAAATGATGGCGTGCCATCTCCTGGAAATGATGGATAAAGATGATGTTGACCAGCGCGCCGGTCGCAGCCCCGATCAGCGGCACCAGCTGGGCGGCGGCCTTCTCCGAAACCGCAATACCGAAGCGGGATGAAATCAGGGTGATCAGATCAACCAGCATCGGGGCACCCTGCTTGCGCAGTCCATGAGCCTGGATATGGCGCGCCGCAGAACTGACCGACAAGGCCACCATAAAGCGCAAACCGTAGTAGCCCGTATCCGCGGCATCGTCCAGCTCCGAGCGCCCACCGAGGGCAAACACCTCCAAGCAGGCCATGCGCCCCTCCACGGTCTGCAGGTCTTCTCCCTGAGCATTGGCGATATCGGCGATCGCGCTCAGCATGAGGGTCGTCGTCACCGGCAGCTCCACCAGCAGCCCGGGCAGCCCGAAAAAACCACCAACTGCACCGGCTCCGGCACACATCGCCCGGTAATAATGCTTTCCTGTCTGCATACCCGGCACCAGGTGAAATTCGGAGACGGCGACATCCAGCGATTTCTCGATTGCCCTTTCCAAACCCCGGTGCAAGCGCTGGTACCAGTCCCCCGGCAACAGCTTGAGGGCAATTTCCATCGGCGTGCCGACTACATTGGTCAGCCGTGCGGCAAGACTCGGGTGTTCGAGGTGCGCGCAGGCACATCGGATGATTTCCCGATCCTCGGGTGACACGCTATGCAACGGGCGGGTTATTGCTGTGGTTTTTGCTTTGGCCATGGTAACGGCTCAGGAATAAAGGGAATGGAGCTGTGCCTGCGACGCCGGGGATTATATATTTATCAATCGTTCGGCAGCAGTAGATACCATGCTGCACACCCCCTGCAAACATTTTGTAATCAAACTGTAACAAGTTTGTAATATCTTCCCGGTCTGTCCCGGATTATATGGATGTCTTGGCCATTCAGGCATTATGTCGCATCGTGGCAAAACTTGAACAGTCGAATCCGACTCCCCGCAACCTGCCGATTCAATCGGCACCGTGCGGTGAATCGCCCGTATTCCGTACACGTCGCGTTTTCGCGTTCTGCAGGTCTTCGCGTATTCGCTCCGTACGGGTGACTTCCCGGCCCAGATAATAGCCAAAGGCGAACAGCCCGCTACCCACCAGCAATCTGATTAGCATATTCATTTCGAAGTTTCCATGCACAAAGACTGTAAACATTATAGCATCACCCCGCGGCAGCCGACCGGCTTTCACCGGTCGCCAATCCTCAATCCGCAGGAACTGCTTCACGCACGTCTGGCGTGGTCATGATCACCTGGTTCAACTTTCTGATCTGTGTCATCACCATCGGCATCGCCGGCTCCAGGCTGACACGCTACGGCGATGCCATCGCTGACAAGACCGGTATCGGCGGCACCTGGATCGGTGTCCTGCTGCTGGCCAGCGTGACTTCGCTGCCGGAACTTGCCACGGGGATCAGTTCTGTCACCCTGGCCGGGGTGCCCAACGTGGCGGCCGGCGACGTATTCGGCAGTTGCGCCTACAACCTGCTGATCCTGGTCTTGCTGGATTTCATGGACCGGGAGAAGCCCCTGTACGTGCATGCCAGGCGGGGGCATATCCTGTCGGCCGGATTCGGTGTCATCCTGCTCAGCTTTGTATGCTGGAACATGATCGATGCTCAGTTCGGCCTGCAGATCAGCTTCTGGCAGGTCGGCATCTACAGCCCGCTGGTTGTGCTGCTCTACATCATGGCGCTGCGCACCATCTTCGCGCACGAGAAACAGCACGTCGCCGCCTTCACCGAGAAGGAGCCCGACAAGTACCCGGACCAGACGCTGCGCGAGCTGGCGATCCGCTACGCCATCGCCGCCGCATTCGTGGTCGCCGCCGGCATCTGGCTGCCCTATATTGCCGATGCCATCGGGGATCAGATGGGCTGGTCCAACAGTTTCGTCGGCACCATGTTCGCCGCGCTGGTGACATCGCTGCCCGAGCTGGTTGTGACGGTAACGGCCGTCCGGATCGGTGCCGTGGACATGGCCATTGGGGACCTGCTGGGAAGCAACCTGTTCAATCTGGTCATCCTTGGCGTGGACGACGTGTTTTTCCGGCAGGGGCCCCTGCTCGCCGCGATCTCACCGGTGCACATGTTCTCAGCCATGTCGGCGCTCGCCATGACGGGCGTGACGATCGTTGGCCTTTACTTCCGCTCGAGCGTACAGCTGCTCCACCGGTTTGGCTGGCCCAGCGTGTTCCTGACGGCAATTTACCTGGTGAATGCCTGGACCCTGTACACCTACAACAACGGCGGTGACACGGTTTCCCACGAAGAGGAGGTCAGCATCCTGCCACGAGCAGGCGCATCCGGCGCGGCGTCTCCTGTCAAGGAATGAGTGGTATATTATCCCGTATACAAGGTCCAACCGCAGAGGACAGCACCATGCCGCAGTTTGACGAAGTTATGAAAAGTGACCTCACCAAGGGGTTTGCGATCGGGATCGGCGCCGCATTGCTGGCCCCGCTGGCCGTGTCCCTCCTGTCCGGGGCAGGTCGTCCGTTCGCCCGGGCGGTGGTCAAGACCGGCATACTGCTCGTGGAGAAGGGGCGGGAAACCGTGGCCGAGCTTGGCGAAGTGTTCGACGACCTGGCGGCCGAGGCCCGCGCCGATCTGCGCGAGCAGCAGATGGCGGCTCGTAGCGC
>JBATJF010000431.1:0-4884 GCA_049668345.1 Gammaproteobacteria bacterium | reverse complement strand
GCATCAGACTGGGCACAATATAACTAGTCGCTGGACGCGGTGGTTACGCCTGATCACCGTTATCACGCGCGCAGGTGGGATCGACATTATGCCAAAAAAAAACAGAACCCTGAAACTCGAGGAGCTCAAGGTTACGTGCCAGGATTGTTCGCTGTCTGACCTGTGTCTGCCGCATGGTATGGATAATGACGAGCTGGCGAAACTGGAGTCGATCGTGGTGCACCACCAGCCCGTTCAGCCCGGCCAGCACCTGTTCCGTTCCGGTGACACGAGTCACGCCCTGTATGCCGTAAGGTCCGGCGCGCTGAAATCCTACTGCATTACCGAAGATGGTGAGGAGCAGGTGCTTGGTTTCACCTTGCCGGGTGAGTTGACCGGCATGGACGGGCTGGGCGACGGGCGCTATGCCAGCGCCGCGGTCGCGCTGGAAACCTCCAGCATCTGCGAGATGCCGTTTAACAAGCTGGAAGGTTTGTGTAACGAGCTGCCAGGCCTGCACCGGCATATGATGGGCCTGATGGGCAGGGTAATTACCGAGGATCAGCACCTGCTGATGCTGCTCGGCAAGCGCACCGCCGAAGAAAGACTGGCTTCTTTCCTGCTCAGCCTGTCCATGCGCTACCATCAGCGCGGGCTGTCGGCTACCGAGTTCAACCTGCCGATGTCGCGGCAGGATATAGGCAATTACCTTGGCCTGGCCATCGAAACCGTCAGCCGCCTGTTCGCGCATTTCCAGGAAAAGGAGATGGTGAAGGTAAATCGCCGGCGAGTGATCATAACCGACCTCGGCCGGATCAAGGCACTGGTCGAGCCCTGCGTACAACACAATATGGCCATGATTCTATAGGCCGTATTTTAGTCAGTCCCTGCCTGACGCGCTGCAGGGCAGACGCGCAGGCGGCCACTCCCTTCAGGTCTCCTTTCCCCGGTCCCCCGTCACTTTCGAGTCAATTGCGTGGATCAGATCACCTTTGAAAAGCGGACCTTGTTGCCGCCATTTTGCAGGTAGCGGTCGAAGACCATGCATATATTGCGCACCAGCAGCCTGCCTGCAGGCAGTACCTTAAGGCTGTCGGTGTCAATGGACAGCAGGCCATCTTTCTGCAAGCGTTCCAGTTCCACGTATTCATGCCTGAAGTAATCGCGAAAGTCGAAGCGCCACCTGGATTCAAGCGCAGCGATATCCAGCCGGAATTCGCATGTCAGCAGCAAGATGATTTCGCGTCTCAACAGGTCGTCCGGTTCCAGTTCGATGCCGCGCTCCAGCGGAAGCCGGCCGGCATCCAGCATTTCGATGTACCTGTCCAGGTTGCGTGCGTTCTGGCTGTAGTTATCGCAAACGCGTCCGATGGCGCACACGCCCATCCCGATCATGTCGCAATCGACCCGTGTGGAATAACCCTGGAAATTGCGATGCAGTGTGCCGTTTTGCTGGGCAAGCGCCAGTTCGTCACCGGGTTTGGCGAAGTGCTCCATGCCGATGTAGATGTAGCCGGCGTCTGTCAGCATCCTGATGGTGAGCTGCAGGAGTCCCAGTTTGACGTCGGCCGGCGGAAGCCCGGCCTCGCTGGTGTGGTGCTGCGGCTTGAAGCGTTCGGGCAGGTGTGCGTAATCGTAGGCGGCAATCCTGTCCGGCTGCAGCGCGATGGCCTGTTGCAGCGTGCGCGTGAAAGTGTCGACCGTTTGCAGCGGCAGACCGTATATCAGGTCCATGTTGATGGACTTGAATCCCAGGCTGCGTACATGTTCCGTGATATTGCGGGTCAGCTCCGCACTCTGGATGCGGTTGACTGCCTTCTGCATATCGGGATCGAAGTCCTGTATGCCCAGGCTGATGCGATTGAAGCCGATGTCGCGCAGTACCGACAGCTTGTCGCGGTCCACCGAGCACGGGTCTGCCTCGACGGAGTATTCGCCGCCGTCATCGCTGCGCAGCGAAAAGTGCTTGCGCGTTATGCGCATCAGCTCGCGGCACTGCCCGGCATCCAGATATGTCGGCGTGCCGCCACCCCAGTGCAACTGTTCGACAATGCGATCGCGATCAAACAGCGCGGCCTGCAGGGCAATCTCCCGGTGCAGGCGCTGCAGATAGTCGGTGGCGCGGATGTGGTCCCTGGTCACCACCTTGTTGCACGCGCAGTAGAAACACGCCGAGTCACAGGACGGGGTATGGAAATACAGTGACAACGGGCGCGGAATCGGGTCCTCGTTGCTGCTGCATGCCCAGCGCCTGTAGTCGTCCTGGCTGATGTCCGAATGGAACCGGGCCACGGTCGGGTACGAGGTATAGCGCGGTCCGCTCCGGTCATAACGCATAATCAGTGCGGGATCGAAAAGTATCTGCTGGCTCATCAAGATGCGGTACAGTCTGTCCCTTAATACCAGAAACAGATTTTCCACTCTTCGTGCCTGATCTATCCTTGATGTGTATCAACTGGAAAACAAGTTCTGCAGCGGTTTTCGCAGGAATCGTCGCGTGGTGGTGGCGGCACGGCAACCATCCGGGTGCAGTGGATGTCCGGTGCGACAGGTATCAGGGAATGTCATGCATGATTCGCCGGATGAGTGGTGCGAATGTGTTGCATGCACATCCTGCAAGCTGGACGACCGGTTAATTATCTGTCCGGCTAATTGATCTCCGTCAAGCAGACCGGAAAAAATTGTCATTACTGCCTGCAGGCCTTCGCGCCGGAAAAGAGTGGAGAACTGACGCGCCGGCCGCGTCGATGGGCAAGCCGGAACCGGGCCGGTCAGTCAGGCCGCTTCATCGCCGCCGTCATCGCGCGGAAACAGCTCGCGCAGGAACTCGCCGAAGCCGCGGCAGGCATCGGTGCCGGTGAATACGCCGGCGAGGTTGCCCTTGCGTGTGACCAGTACCGAGCCAATGTGCCGTTCCGCCATGGTGAGCAGGACATTGTCGAGTGGTTCATTGATATCGACGATGTAGGCGTCATGGATGTACATGTCGCGCACGCCCGGGTTGTAGCCGGTATCACCGGGTTGTTTGCCCGCGCGCAGGGACTTGATGTCGCGGTCAGAGATCACACCTACCAGCTTGTGGCTGTCCGTGACCGGCAGGTGGCGCACAGCATGTTCCTGCATCAGTGCAAGCGCGCTGTCGGCGTCCTCGGTCAGGTCGATGGAATAGGGGAATGGTGTCATCAGGAGTTTCAGCTGCGGTACGTGTTTCATCAATGGGTCCCTGTCACGGTGAAATTGTTTTTACGGTGGCTGTTTGCACGTGCCTCAGCAGATCCTGGGCAACGGGTCGTCCTCAAGTTCCTCGAGGATGCGCTCGCCGCCGATCGCGGTCTTCATGAGCACGTGCCGGTGTGCGGCCTGCAGGCTGCCGATGATTGCGGCAGCGTTGCCCTGCGGCAGGGCGTGCCAGCACGCCAGTACATTATCCGCATCATCGGGGCTGACCACCGCGAGCACGCGCCCTTCGCAGGCCAGGTAGAGCGGATCGTAGCCAAGCATCTCGCAGACCGACTGCACGGGGTCTCGCACCGGGATGTCCGGCTGGTTGAGCGTCACGCCCAGCCCGGTGGCGCGCTGCAATTCGTGACACACGGTGGCCAGGCCGCCACGTGTCGGATCGCGCATGAAGCGCAGGCCGTCAAACCCGAGCGCGGCCTGCGTGAGCGGCAGGACGCTGGCAGCATCGGAAAGCAGCTCGCCATGCAGGCCGAAGGCCTCGCGCGCCAGCATGACCGCGATGCCGTGGTCGCCGACCGGGCCGCTGACCAGCAGCACATCGCCGTCCCGGATCCGGTCGAGGCCGAGCCGGTGTGGATGACGGATGCCGATGCCGGTGGTGGCGAGATAGAGTCCGCCGCCTTCGCCGCGCCGCAGCACCTTGGTGTCGCCGGCGACCACCGCGACGCCGATGTCGCGCGCGGCCTGCCCCAGGCTCGCGATGATGCGTTCCAGGGTGGCGATTTCCAGGCCTTCCTCGATGAAGGCATTGAGGCTGAGATAGCGCGGCGTGGCGCCGGCGACTGCAAGGTCGTTGGTGGTGCCATGCACCGCGAGAGTGCCGATGTTGCCGCCGGGAAATTCCAGCGGCTGCACGGTGAAGCCGTCGGTGGTGAACATCAGCTCGCTGGCGTCCAGTGTCAGCGGCACGGCATCGGCCTGCACGTCGAGGCCGGGATTGGAGAGGTGGCGGGCGAAGATCTCCTCGATCAGTTCGCGCATGAAGCGGCCACCGTTGCCGTGCGCCAGTGAAATATGTGTGTCCTGCACATCTGTCTCCAGTTGCACCGGCAGCCACGGCGCGGCTGCAAGGCGGGCCGTGCCCGGGTGTTTATTTATCCGGTCTGCGCTGCGGCAAAGCCGAATTCGATGACCTGCCCGTAACACAGCCCGGCATCGTTGAGCGGGATGAGCACGGGAACGTCGACGGTGAAACCGTCCGCCTGCAACTGCCGGCACACCAGCTCGGTCAACTTCCGGTTCTGGAATACGCCGCCTGACAGGCCGACCCGGGTCACGCCGTGCAGATCGCGTGCCTTTGTTGCCTGCTGCATGATAGCAGCGCCCAGGCTGGCATGAAAAATACCGGACCGGGCCGCGACCGTGCGCGCGCTATCGAGCAGCAGTGGCAGCAGCGGTGCCCAGTCGGTAATCCATACGCCCTGCGCATCGCGTGCCAGCGGTAATTCCAGCGCCTGTGCATCGTCCTCGCAGGCGGCTTCCAGCAGCATGGGTCCCTGGCCCTCGAAACTGGCGTCCCGGCACAGGCCGGTGAGTGCGGCCGCCGCATCGAACAGGCGACCCGCCGCACTGGTCTGCGGCGTGTTCATGCGTCGCGCCCAGGCGGCATGCAGCAGCGCAGCCTCGTCCGGCAGGCCCTGCCAGTGCAGGCCGGACTCCCAGCAC
>JBATJF010000430.1:0-4930 GCA_049668345.1 Gammaproteobacteria bacterium | reverse complement strand
CGGCGGTCTCCGGCACCACGATGAAGCGCTTGGCCGCGATACAGCTCTGGCCGGTATTGAGAAAACGCGACGCCACCGCGTTCTCCACCGCCAGATCCAGGTCGGCATCCGCCAGCACGATGAACGGGTCGGAGCCGCCCAGTTCCAGAACCGATTTCTTGAGCACGGCGCCCGCGGTGGCCGCCACCTGGCGGCCGGCCGGCTCGCTGCCGGTCAGGGTAACGGCGTGCACGCGGGCATCCTCGATCACCCGGGCCACCTGCGAGGACGGGATCATCAGGCTGCGAAACACGCCGGCCGGGAAGCCGGCCTCGCGAAACACGGCTCCCACCGCCAGCGCGCACTGCGGCACATTGGAGGCATGCTTCAGCAGGCCGGTATTGCCCGCCACCAGCGCCGGCGCGGCGAAACGGAATACCTGCCAGAACGGAAAATTCCACGGCATGATCGCCAGCACGGTACCCAGCGGCTGGTAGGCGACCAGGCTGCGCCCGGCGTCCGTCTCGATCGCCTCATCGGCGAGAAAGGCCGGGCCGTTGTCCGCATAGAATTCGCAGCCCAACGCGCTCTTTTCGACTTCAGCGCGCGCCTCCCTGATCGGCTTGCCCATTTCCAGGGTCATGATGCGGGCAAACTCCTCACTGCGCGCGCGCAGCACGGCGGCAGCCCTGTGCATCAGCGCACAGCGTTCGCCAACCGGCATCGCACGCCAGCCAGGCGCAGCCTGCGCGGTCTGCGCCAGTGCGTGCTCCAGTTGTGCTTCGTCAAATGCCGCGATGACTTCGCGTGAACTACCGTCCGCCGGGTTAGTCGAAACAAACATATTCTCTATCTCCTGTTCTGTTGCCGCATTTTCTGTAACTATAGCAACCATGTCAGCACGGTTCGGCAAGTTCATTGTATTTATCTGCCTGGCGCTGGCGCTGTCCGCGCCCTGTGCCGCGGGCAACGCTGCCGCGGACCCGCTCGCCGATGCGCGGGCACACTTCCTGGATGCGCGCAAGGCCTTGAATGAGAAACAGCTCGACACTTACCGCAAGCTGGCGCGCAAGCTCAAGGACTACCCCCTGTATCCCTATCTCGAGTACTGGGAACTGCGCGATCGCCTGGCGAGCGCGAGCAACCGGGAAGTCAACGCGTTTCTCAAGCGCTATGCCGACCAGCCAGTGGGCGCCCGGCTGCGCCGCGCCTGGCTCTACCAGCTGGCACGCAAGCAGGACTGGAAGAAATTCCTCGACGTCTACGAAGGCGGGCAGCCGGTCGAGCTGCAATGCTACCGCCTGCAGGCGAAACTGCACACCGGTGACCGCGAATCACTGGTCGATGCCGCGCTGCCGCTGTGGCTGGTGGGCTCTTCGCAGGACAGTGCCTGCGACCCGGTTTTCAAGTATCTCGAAGACCAGGACAAGCTAACCATCGAGCTGGTCTGGGAACGTATCCGACTGGCGATGAACTCCGGCAATGCCAGTCTGGCCGCCTGGCTTGCCAAGCGCCTGCCGGCACAGGATGAAGCCTGGGTATCGCTGTGGCGCGAGGCGCGGCAGCGGCCATCCAGCACGCTGGACGCCGCCCAGCTGGACAAGGACGTGCCGATCGCACGTGAAATCATCCTCTACGCCCTGAAGCGCATTGCCGTCAGCGACGAGCAGCAGGCCCATGACAAATGGCAGGAAATTCGCCACCGCCATAACTTCACCGATGCCGAGGCCGGTCAGATCGAACGCACCATCGCCCTGTATGCCGGGTGGCGGCACCATCCGCAGGCGCACGACTGGCTGGCGGCGGTTCCCGCTGTCGCCACCGATGACGAGGTGCGCGAATGGCGCGTGCGCAGCGCCATCACGGCCGGTCTCTGGCAGGACGTCCTGAAACACATCGAGACCATGCCGGCGGAAGAGGCGCAGCAGGAGGAATGGCGCTACTGGCAGGCGATTGCGCTCGAGCGCACGGGACAGAAGCAGGAGGCACAGGACCGGTTCGCGCCGCTGGCGCGGGAGCGCGATTATCACGGCTTCCTGGCCGCGGACGAGCTGCGCTGGCCGTACGTCATGAACAACCAGCCGCTGCAATACACCGCAGCGGAAATGGACGCGATCCGCAACCTGCCGGACATGATCCGCGCCAGGGAACTGCTGCATGCCGACCTGCCGACCGACGCGCGCAGGGAATGGCTGCATGCCATCGAACGCTTCGATGCGAACCAGCTCAAGCTGGCCGCTGTGCTGGCCAGCGAGTGGGGCTGGCATGACAGCGCCATCCTGACCGTCGCGCGCAGCAGCGACTATGATGACCTGCAGTTGCGCTTTCCTATCGATCACAGCGCCGACGTTGCGCGCTATGCCAGCGCCAACCAGCTCGATCCCGGGCATGTCTTCGCCGTGATCCGCACCGAGAGCGCCTTCAACAAGGACGCCCGTTCCGGCGCCGGCGCCATGGGGCTGATGCAGCTGATGCCGGCAACCGGGCGCAGTACTGCACGCAAGTACCGCATACCGCTGGCGAGCACGAAGAGCCTGTACGAGCCGGAGCAGAACATCCGCATCGGCACCGCCTACCTCAAGCAGGTCATGGACCAGTTCGACCGTAATGTCGTGCTGGCCTCCGCCGCGTACAATGCCGGTCCGCACCGGGTCAATCGCTGGCTGCCGGAGCAGGAGGAACAACCGGCGGAGAACTGGATTGCCGCGATCCCGTTCGACGAAACCCGCAAGTACGTGCAGCGCATACTTTCCTATGCGGCGATCTATGACTGGCGCATGGAGCGTCCGGTGACGCCGCTGTCGGAGCACATGCCCGACGTGTTGCCGAAAACACATTACGGCAAGGACGCGCCCTGAACCACACGCACGGCAACTGACCGGCAACCCGACAAGACCACAGACACATGCAGCAGATGACTATTTGCATACTCGGCGGCACCGGTTTCGTCGGCCGCCACCTGGCAAACCGCCTGACGCAGGACGGCTACCGTGTGCGCATTCTCACGCGCCGGCGCGAGCGTCACCGTGAATTGCTGGTCAACCCCGCTATCGACCTGCTGGAGGCGGACATCCACGATCCTTCGGCACTGGCACGGCATTTCCAGGACGTGGACGCGGTGATCAACCTGGTCGGCATTCTCAATGACCCGGACCGCCGCGGCGCGGGCTTCCAGCGCGCGCATGTCGAACTGCCGCGCAAGGTGGTCGATGCCGCGCGCGCCGCGGGTGTCACCCGCCTGCTGCACATGAGCGCACTCAATGCCGACGCGGGTGAACGGCAGTGCCGCTACCTGATGAGCAAGGGCGCGGGCGAGGACCTCGTGCATGCCGCCGCCGGCCCCGACCTGCTGGTCACCAGTTTCCGTCCCTCGGTCATCTTCGGCGAGGGCGACAGCTTCTTCAACCGCTTCGCCACGCTGCTCAAACTGTCGCCCGGCCTGTTCCCGCTGGCCTGCCCGGACAGCAGCTTTGCACCGGTCTGCATCGATGACGTGACTGAAGCGATGTGCCGCTCACTTGACGGAGCCACCGGCGGCGAACGTCTCGAGCTGTGCGGACCGGAGGTATTCACGCTCCGCGCACTGGTCGAGTACACGCGCGACCAGCTCGGGCTGCATCGCGCCATCATCGGCCTTGGCATGCGCATGTCACGGCTGCAGGCACAGCTGCTGGGCCTGCTGCCAGGACAGCCGTTCACGCTCGACAATTTCTACGCCCTGCAGAAAGACAGTATCTGCGTCAGCAATGCGCTGCCAACGCTAGGCATCAACCCGACCCCCGTCGCAGCCGTGGTGCCCGGCTACCTCGCCGGGCATTCCAGCCGTGCACGCTACCGGGAGCTGCGCCGCCACGCGGGGCGACCCTGAGATGGACGTCTACCTGGTCGGCGGCGCGGTGCGCGACAGGCTGCTGGGCCTGCCGGTCAGGGAGCGCGACTGGGTCGTGGTCGGCGCCACGCCGCAACAGCTGCTCGACCTTGGCTACACCGCCGTCGGCAAGGATTTCCCGGTATTCCTGCACCCGCAGAGCCGGGAGGAATACGCACTGGCGCGCACCGAGCGCAAGACCGCGCCGGGCTATACCGGCTTCGCCGTGCACGCCGATCCCGGCATCACGCTGGAAGAGGACCTGCTGCGCCGGGATCTCACCATCAACGCCATGGCGGAAGCGGCGGACGGCCGCCTGATCGATCCCTACGGCGGCCGCAACGACCTCGACAATGGCCTGCTGCGCCATGTCTCACCGGCCTTCGCGGAAGACCCGGTGCGTATCCTGCGCGTGGCACGCTTCGCCGCGTGCCTCGCACGTTACGGCTTTCATGTCGCGCATGGCACCAACAGGCTGATGCGGGAGATGGTGGATAACGGCGAGGTCGACCACCTGGTTCCGGAACGTGTCTGGGCCGAACTCAACAAGGCGCTGGACTGCGACATGCCGGCAAAATACTTCAGCGTACTGGCCGGCTGCGGCGCGCTGGACAAACTGTTTCCCGAGGTCGCCGGCCTGGTTGAGGATGCAACGACCTCAACGCATGGGCAAGCCCGGTTGCCGCTGCCGGTGCTGGACAGCGCGACCACCCTGCGACGCGATGTCGCCATCCGCTTCGCCGCGCTGGCGTGCGATATCGACAATGGCAGGGCGGACGGTTTTTCGATGGCGGGTCTCGACGCCTTCTGTACCCGCCTGCGCGTGCCGAACCAGTGTCGCGACCTTGCCGGCATGGCACTGCAACACCGCGCACAGACGCATCGCAGTGCCGGGCTGCCGGCGACGGAGCTGCTCGACCTGCTGACGTCGCTGGACGCCTTCCGGCGCAGTGAACGCCTGGCCGACTTCATCGCTGTGTGTGCAGCCGAGGCCCACAGCACGGATCCGACCTCGCACGATTACCCGCCCGCGGACCTGCTGGAACGGGCCTGGCTGGCAGCGGCCGCGGCCAAACCCGATAC
>JBATJF010000429.1:0-3626 GCA_049668345.1 Gammaproteobacteria bacterium | reverse complement strand
GTGTGCCTCCTCGAACGCTTCCTTTTGACCCTCGAAAAGCCCCGCCAGGGCCGGATCGCGACCGGAATGCACGGATTGTTTAATCGGCTTCAATAGCCTGGCCAGGTCCGACCCTGGAACCACTTTTGCAGAGTGGACAGCTGCCATCGTAAAACACCACCGGGCGTGATCCGGAAGGCATGGGCACTGCAGGCAAAGCGGGTTTGATGGGCTGGCTCCGGTACGGGTGCTGGCTCTGTTCCTACAATTGTACAGTAGTTGTACAATAAATCTGTACAAAGTTGTACAAAATATGTATAACTAGTCACACGCATGGGGTGCGACGCACTGTCCATGCCAACCAACCCTTTAATTTCAGGAGGAAAACATGTACGAGCGAATTAAAGCCGGCCGGAATTCAGTCATCGCCCTTTCACTGGCGGCTGCAACTGCCAGCGTACCTGCACTGGTTCATGCCGGCCCGGGATGTATGAAAGACCAGCGCATGTGGCAGAGCGCCTATCCCCACAGCCCCATGACGCATCAGGCGGCGAACGGGCCGTCTGGCCGCTACGGCTACCCTGCCGCCCAGGCACCCTACATGGCTAGGATGCCAGCACCCTACAGCAGGCCGATGGCCGCCCGGCAGGGTGATCCGGCATACAGGGCAATGCCGGGCCGATCGGCCTACCCGACGGCTGCTGCTGCACAGCCGACCCGGGTCGCCGTCAAGAGCGACAGCGAGGCTGACGGGGAAAGCGTCACGGTACGGATCAGCGGCATGCGCTTCGAGCCGGAGAATATCACTGTCAAGCCTGGCACCAAGGTGACCTGGGTACAGGTCGACGGCATGCCACATATCATCAGCGGCAAGGCCAGCGGGCTGCGCTCCAATACCCTCTACTCGGGGCAGGAATACAGCTACATCTTCCAGAAGCCCGGAAGTTATGACTACGTCTGTGACCTGCATCCTGCCATGAAGGGCAGTGTGGTGGTCGAAGAGGACGCGGCGGGTACATGAGTGGATCGTGAGCGCTGTTCACAAAACGCCCCCCGGGGCGTTTTGTTTCCCGTCTTTCAAGTCCTGGCAGGTGGTGCCCACCAGGCAGCCTGTCCCGGCTGCCTGGTGCGCGTAACCCGGTGCGAGTGGTGAAGGCCTCGCCTCAAGGACGTCTGCGCCGACTGGTCCTCGTACTGGGCGACCAGCTCGATAAAGGTCATCCGCTGGTCAACGCACTGGACCCTTCCCGCGACCGGGTCTTCATGGCGGAGGTTCGCGAGGAGGCTGTCCATGTGTGGAGCCACAAGGCTCGCATAGTCACGTTCCTCTCGGCGATGCGGCACTTTAGGGATCAGCTTGAGGTGCATGGTGTACCGGTACGCTATCTCCCGCTGGGCGGTCATCAGCACGGATCCCTGGCGGTGGCCCTGGCTGCTGTGATCCGCGAAGAACGACCGGAATACATCCAGATGTTGCAGGCGGGTGATGCGCGGGTGCAGGCGGACATCGAGGCGACGGCCCGGCAGGCAAATCTGCCGCTCGAGGTTCTCGATGACCCCCACTTCCTGGTTGATAACAATACCTTCAGCGCATGGCTCGCAAAACGCAGACAGCCTCGCCTGGAGCACTTTTACCGCATGGTCCGCAAACAGACAGGCATCCTGATGCGGGACGGTGAGCCGCTGGGCGGAAAGTGGAACTTCGATGCGGCCAATCGAGCGAGCTTCGGCCGGCAGGGCACGCCTCAGTCGCCACTTCCACCGGCATTCGCACCGGACCGGATCACACGCGAGGTGATACGTCTGGTGAACAGGGAGTTCCCCGGGCATCCCGGCCGGCTCGATGCCTATGACTGGCCGGTGACTCCATCCCAGGCTGACACTGCGCTGGAGGATTTCATTCACCACCGGCTGGCACGGTTCGGTACCTATCAGGATGCGATGTGGACGGCAGAACCGTTTCTCTATCACGCGCTGATTTCATCCAGCCTAAATCTGAAGCTGCTGGATCCGCGCCATGTCCTGCGCGCAGCGGAGCAGGCCCTGGAGGACGGTATTGCCCCGCTGAACGGCGTCGAGGGCTTCGTGCGGCAGATCCTCGGCTGGCGTGAATATGTGCATGGCATCTACTGGGCGAGGATGCCGGAGTACGCGGGTCTCAATGCACTGCATGCCGACCGGGAACTCCCTGATTTCTACTGGACAGGTGACACCGAGATGGTGTGCCTGCGCGAGACGCTGCAACAGATCCTGGAGCACGGCTATGCCCATCACATCCAGCGACTGATGGTTACCGGCCTGTTCTGTCTGCTGCTGGGTGTGCGACCTCAGGCGGTGCACGCCTGGTATCTCGCCATGTTTGTCGATGCGGTGGAATGGGTCGAGTTACCCAACACCCTCGGCATGTCGCAATACGCGGATGGCGGTTACCTGGCCTCCAAGCCCTATGTGGCCTCTGGAAATTACCTCAATCGAATGAGTAACTACTGCACCGGTTGCCGCTACAACCCCGGGCGCGCCACCGGCGATGACGCCTGCCCGTTTACCACACTGTACTGGGATTTCCTGTCCCGGCACCGTGATCGCTTCGCACAGCACCCGCGCACAGCGCTGCAGTGGAGGAATCTGGGGCGACTTGATGCCGAGACACTCACCGCCGTGCGACGGCAGGCGGAACACCTGGCTGCGACGCTTTGAAAGATGCCGTTCAGGCGGCGTGTTCAACAACAAACAGGAATCGTGTCATGAAGATTGTGATAACAGGTGGTTCGGGTGGTATCGGCAGAGCATTCGTGGCAGCGCTTTGCAGGCGTGTGGAGGTCGAATCCATCACGGCGACCTATCATACCCATCCCCCGGATACTGACCACGCGTCTGTCACCTGGCAAAGGCTGGATCTGACCGATGAGGCCAGTGTTCGCGACTGGTCGCAACAACTGGGCGAAATCGACTGGCTGATCAACGCGGCGGGCATCCTGCATAGCCCGGCACACGGGCCCGAGAAAACCATCCGGCAGCTCGATCCTGACTTCTTTGTGGACAACATCCGGGTCAATACCCTGCCCACCCTGTTGCTGGCCAAGCACCTTCACTCCCGGTTCCGTCACGGTCGGCCAGCCGTGTTTGCCACGGTCTCGGCCCGCGTTGGCAGCATCGAGGACAACTACCTGGGTGGATGGTTCAGTTACCGGGCTTCCAAGGCGGCACTCAACATGAGCCTGAAGACACTGGCTATCGAATGGCAGCGCATGCTGCCCAATGTCGCGGTGGCAGCGTTGCATCCGGGTGCCACGGATACCGCCTTGTCCCGTCCGTTTCACCGCAAAGTGCCGCCGGAGCAGCTGTTCACGCCGGCCCAGAGTGTCAGCTACATGCTCAATGTACTGGATAGCCTCAAGCCGGAGCAATCGGGGCGCTTCCTGGCGTTCGATGGGGAACGGCTGCCATGGTGATGGCCCGGGCAGCGGTGCGCGCGGCAGTAGCGATGGTTCGGTGACGGTTGGAATGTAAAAATATGCTGGACGGTCTGTTCAGCCGGCCAGCAGTGCTAAAGTATCCATCGACCGGATCCTCTGTGCGCGACTGCATCCCCTGCATCGGGTTCCAGCTCTGCCCGTAGTCCGACTTTTAATCGATACACCATTAAC
>JBATJF010000428.1:0-17472 GCA_049668345.1 Gammaproteobacteria bacterium | reverse complement strand
TCGACCGTGGTCAGGACCGGTCGCTTCACGATGCGGGTGCGCAGCGGGATCAGGTCATGCAGGCGGGGCGCGGAGTGCTTCTGGTCCACGTAGCCCCAGCCGATGGCGGGGTCGGCGATCCGGGCGGCAGCCTGTTGCGGGGAAAGGTCGACCTCGACACCGGCGGCACGCAGTACCATGCGGTGCGTGACGCCATACTTCGGGCCGACGGCTTCCAGGCCGTGTGTGACGGCCGGTACGCCGCAGGCGGCAAATACGGCCGGCAGGAATGGCGACACCGGCAGACCGCGCGTGTAACCGTCATAGGGATCGGCCACGTCGATGAGTTCGTCGACGGCGGCGGTGACCGGGTTCATGGTGTCGAGAATGGCCTGCAGTACACCTGCGTTTTCCGCGTCGGTCTCGCGCTTCATGCGCAGGGCAATCAGCAGCACGGCCGCCTGCACCGGATCCGGTTTCCCTTCGAGGATATGCCGCATGGCGGCACAGGCCTCATCGAAGGGCAGATCCTTGCTGAATTCCGGGCCGGTCGCCACCTTCTGGATGCAGCTGCGCATCAACAGGTCGGTGTCGCTCCCGCTTATCGTCCGTGCTGCCATAATACTTCGCTAGCTTGTTGTTTCAATTGGAATTACAGTCGAGACGGGGAGTATACAGGAGGGTAATTTGACCCCGTATATCCCGATGGAGAGAGTGGCGGCAGTTCTGTGGTGCGTTGTATCCATATGAAAATCGTAGACATTCTCTCTTTAGAGGTATTCGATACCGCGCTGCGAATGACTAGCATAGACAGTCTCTCATCCCGGTGCGTCCGGGAAATCCAAGACCCAAGAGGCAGTGCATGGCAGACGAGCTGAACAGTCCCGACTACAGCAGTGGCGTGGCCGCATTCGAGGCCAAGAATTTTTCCCAGGCGATGCGGCTGCTGTCGCCGCTGGCGGACGCCGGCGATGCCGACGCGCAGCACCGCGTGGCGATCATGTGCCAGAACGGTCTGGGCATGGTGCGCAACGAGCTGCGTGCCTACAAGATGATGAAGGCAGCTGCCGAGCAGGGTTACGCCATCGCCCAGCACGGTCTCGGCTTCATGTACCTGGAGGGCGAGTGCGTCGAGCAGGACAGCGCCCGGGCGGCCGAGTGGTTTCGCAAGGCGGCCGATCAGGGGCTGGCGGGTTCGCTCACGACCCTGGCCCTGATGTATGAACAGGGTAACGGTGTCGAGAAAGACCCGGAAGAGGCGAAACGGCTCTATGCCAGGGCCGGGTTTGACCTCTGACGCGACCGCTTGCTGAGCGGAGCGGACTCGCATGGACCTGACGGCGGAAGACGACCTGCGGGTGAACGTACTGCTGGCCGGCTCGCTCAAGGCCGTGCGCATCGACGAATCCAGGATGACGCTGCATGCGCTGTCCGACAAGGGTGAGGCGAAGATCCAGCTGAATCCGAACTGTCGCGACGAATCCTACCTGCGGCGCGTGCGTGAGACCCTGTCCAGCCACGTGCTGGGTTCACCGGGGGGATACCCGGTTTACCTGAAACGCTGGACGCGCATGGGCCAGGCGCGTGACAGCATCCTCGAATCGTTGTTGCTGCTGGGCGAGCCCGAGGCGGTGGTGGCCGTGGTCAATGCACCGGGCATTACCGATGAAATCGCCAGTCGCGCCTGGTGGGCGTCGCAGAATTCCGAGAACGCGCGCTGCATGCTGCGCCAGGAAGCGGTGGTGCAGGGACGCATGGGGCCGGTACTGGCACAGTTCCTGCTCGAATTCCTGCCGTTCGAGGAAGAGGCGCGGGACCAGATACGCTCGGTGCGGCTGGTGCTGCAGGGGGAGCTGGTCGATGCCGCGGAACGCCAGCGCCTGTGGGAAAAGGGCAAACACCGCAACGCGTTCCACGTCGGCTTCCTGCAGGCCCTGCCTGATGACCTGCCGGACGAAAAGGCTCCCGGCCCGGCCTGGGAGCAGGTAGGCCGGGCAGTAGCGGCGCTCATGCCGGTGGGCAATCCGTTCGCCATGCAGTTGTGCCGCCTGCTTGGCCCCGCGGGTCAGGCGTTTCTTGCCGCGGTCGAGAGCGTGCTGAAGAAACCGTCCAACCAGGACGTCGTGGTCGAGTTGATGCATGCACTGGCAGCCCATGCGCGCGACCTGCCCGTCCCGCGAACGCGATTCACCCGTGTCGATGAAATCAGCGCGCTAGTGGATCAACTGCTCGCCGCTGCCGGGCAGGGCGATCCCGCATGGCGGGATCTCGCGGACGTGTTGCAGAAATTGCCAGGCAATGTGCATCATATCCGCGCGATGCTGTTTCTTGGACTGCTGGATGAGCCGCTGCTCGATCCGGTGTTTGCGGGGACCGACGCGATCGGTTCGGTCATGCGCAAGAAGCTCGAACCAGTCACAGGGCCCGTGCTGCAGCAGATTGCAGTTCTCAAGGGTTTGTAATCAACAAGGGAATGCCAGATGGTAGATATACGTATGTACTGCACAGCCTTTTGTCCCTACTGCGTGCGTGCGGAGATGTTGCTCAAGTCAAAGGGCGTGATGGATATCGACAAGATCTTCATCGACAACATGCCGGACGGGTTCCAGGAGCTGTCCAGGCTGACCGGGCGCAGGACGGTGCCGCAGATCTACATCGGCGAGCAGCATATCGGTGGCTATGATGATCTCGCCGCGCTGGACAGGCGTGGCGGGCTGGATCCGCTGCTGGCGGCGGACTGATTCACCACGCGAACGCAGAACACCATGGATTATCTGCCGATTTTCCTGAAAGTCAGAGAGCGTCCCTGCCTGGTGGTCGGGGGTGGCAAGGTGGCGGCGCGCAAGGTGGCCCTGTTGCTCAGGGCCGGCGCCCGTGTCACGGTCGTGTCGCCGCAATCCTGCGCCGAGGTTGCCTCGCAGATTGCCGGCAGCCACGTGACCTGCGTGGAGCGCACGTTCCAGCCGGCCGATATCAGCGGCATGGTACTGGCGATTGCGGCGACCAACGACGTGGCGGTCAACCGCCAGGTGTATGAGCTGGCCACGCAGCAGGGGATTCCGGTCAACGTGGTCGACAATCCCGCCTTGTGCAGTTTCATCGTGCCCTCGATCATCGACCGCTCGCCGGTCCAGGTGGCGGTATCCACCGGCGGGGCGTCGCCGGTGCTGGCGCGCCTGTTGCGGACACGCCTGGAGAGTTTCATCCCGTCCGCCTATGGCAGGCTGGCGCGCCTGGTCGATGAATACCGCCAGCGTGTCAAGCTGCGCTTTCCAGGCGCCGGTCAAAGGCGCTACTTCTGGGAAAGCATCCTGCAGGGACGCGTTGCCGAGCTGCTGTTTGCCGGCCAGGAGGACAAGGCGCGTGCGGCCTTGCAGGAGGCCATTGACGATACCAGTGAAAACTACGACAGCGGCGGCGAGGTCTACCTGGTCGGTGCCGGTCCGGGTGATCCCGACCTGATCACCTTTCGCGCGCTGCGGTTGATGCAACAGGCCGACGTGGTGGTGTACGACCGGCTGGTCGCACAGCCGATCCTGGACATGGTGCGACGCGATGCCGACCTGATCTATGCAGGCAAGGAACGTGACAAGCATACGCTCAGCCAGGAAAGCATCAACGAGCTGCTGGTGCGGCTGGCCAGGGAAGGCAAGCGGGTGCTGCGGCTGAAAGGGGGCGACCCCTTCATCTTCGGTCGCGGCGGCGAGGAGATCGAGACCCTGGCGCAGGAGGGGATACCCTTCCAGGTAGTACCAGGAATTACCGCCGCTTCCGGTTGTGCGACGTATGCCGGTATCCCGCTGACGCACCGCGACCATGCGCAATCCTGCATCTTCGTGACCGGGCACCTTAAAGACGGCAGCGTCAATCTCGACTGGGAACGATTGGCGAAACCGTCACAGACCATCGTATTCTACATGGGCATGTACAGCATAGCCGTGATCAGCAGGGAGCTGATTGCCCATGGCCTGCCACCCGATACGCCGGTGGCCCTCGTGCAGCAGGGCACCACCCCGCAGCAGCGTGTTTATATCGAAACGCTGGCATCCCTGCCGAGCCTCGGCGAACGTCACGAGGTCAAGCCGCCGACCATCATTATCGTGGGTTCGGTTGTCAATCTGCACAGCAAGCTCGAGTGGTTTCGAAGCGCTGCGGAGGGGCAATAACCTACCAGTCTTGCATGGTATGGATTCTGCTTTCTGTAGGAATTTTCCTATTTTCCGTAAATTACCCGATCGCTAGCCTCGCTCGTGTAAAAGTGGTATTTAGGAAAAACACATAAATTATGGATGATTGAGGAGGGGGGGAAGATGATCAATGTCATGCTGGTTGATGATCACGGGCTGGTAAGAAACGGTATCAAGCGTATCCTCGACGATGTCGACGGCATTGCCGTCGTTGCCGAGGCGGAAAATGGCGAGCAGGCTATCAGGCAGGTGAGAAAGCAACCGCCTGATGTCATCCTCATGGACATCAGTATGCCGGGTATCGGTGGCCTGGAGGCTACCCGCAAAATTGCGCAGTCCCTGCCGGGTATCAAGATCATCGCCGTGACGATTCACGATGATGACCCGTTCCCGGCACGCTTGCTGGAAGCCGGGGCGGTCGGTTATCTGACCAAGGGCTGCGATGTGCGGGAAATCATCAGCGCGATTCGTTCCGTGCATACCGGCAAGCAGTACATCACGCCGGCGGTTGCCCAGAAGCTCGCGCTGTCTTTTATCAACAATGGCGAAAAATCGCCCATAGACAGGCTGACCCAGCGCGAGACACAGGTCATGCTCATGATTGTGAAAGGCAACACGAACAAGGAAATATCGGAAAAGCTCTGCCTGAGCCCCAAGACCACCAGCACCTACCGTTACCGGCTGTTTGACAAACTCGGCGTGTTCAACGAGGTCGAACTGACGCGCTTCGCCATTCGTTACGGACTTATCAAGGAAAATATCTCGCATTGATCGACACGCGCCGTGCCGGCAGCCAGTCCGGGCTGCCGGCCGAGCGATGTGCCTGTGCACGGATTTGAGACGTCCATCAGAGTCCTGCCGGCGCTCCCTGCTAAGCTGTTCCAGGTTGAGCTTTTCTGTTGTCATTCAGGAAGCCGAAATAATCCAGGGCAGGAGTGCGCGATGTCTGCGGTACATAGCCGTGCGCCGGCGTTTCCCGGTGGACTCGAGTGGTTCAATATCGACGGAATGGTCAGGATGTCGGAACAGCGCGGCAAGATCGTGCTGATAGATTTCGGCAGCTATTGTTCAGTCCATTGCCGGCATGCCCTGGCGGATCTCCGGCGACTGCAAGGCAGGTACCGGGACGACCTTGTCATTATCGGTGTCCATGCGCCCAGGTTTCGCAGTGAATTACGGCGCACCCATGTTCAGAAGTCGATCAATCGGCACAACATCGAATTTCCGGTCATCCACGATGCCGACCAAAAGCTGGGGAAGCTGTATGGCATCAAAATCCTGCCGACCCGGGTGCTGATCGATCATGAAGGCTACATCGTGGGCTCGCTGTCGGGCGATGGCAAGGCCGCGCGTCTGGAACAGGTCATCGCCAGTCTGCTCGGCAAACGCACGGGGGTTGTCGCGAACCCGTCCAGTTCGTTTCAGATCAAGTCCTGTCCGGAGCCGAAGGGTGTGCTGAACTTTCCGGGACATATCGTTGCCGCGAGGGACCGTGTATACATCGTCGACAGCGGTAATCACCGTATCCTGGTGACATCCGCAAGCGGTCATGTGTTGCGTCAGTATGGCGGCGAGGGGCCGGGATTCCTGGATGGCACAGGCGTATCGGCCGCATTCAACAATCCGCAGGGGATCGCGGTGAACGATGATTTCCTGTTTGTAGCCGACGAGGGAAATCATGCGATACGGCGCATCAACCTGCGCACGGACGAGGTAGTGACGATAGCCGGCACCGGCAGACAGGGCGGCCTGCAGGCAGGGCAGGGCGATGTGCCGCGGAAAACGGCACTCAATTCGCCGACGGATATCGTGTTTCATAATGGCGATCTGTTTATTGCGATGGCGGGCGCGCACCAGGTCTGGCGCCTGTCCCTGTTGCGAAACACGCTGGAGGTGCTTTCGGGCAGTGGCAGCGAAGGGCTGATGGATGGTCCGCCAGGCACGGCGTCTTTTGCCCAGCCGACCGGCCTGACGGTATGCGGTGGCATGTTGTATACCGTCGACGCGACGGCATCCGCGGTTCGCTGCGTGGACCCGGAGACGGGGTACGTCACAACCCTGGTCGGCGAGGGGCTGTTCGCCTTCGGTGAAAAGGACGGCATCGGGCTGGCCGCGCGGCTGCAGTATCCGCTCGATATCAAGGCTGACCAGAGCCAGAACATGCTCTGGGTGGCTGATACGTACAATAACAAGATCAGGCGAATCGGGGTGAAAACCCGGCATGTGTCCAGCGTGCTGCTTGACCGGCGGCTGGATGAGCCGGGTGGACTGGCGTTTAGCAACAATACCCTTTACATTGCCAATACCAATGCGCACGAAGTGCTGCGCCTGAACACGAATAATGGCCAGACAGAAGCCCTGAATGTCACCGAAGAGCACATCGAAATTTGACCCTGACTGCAGACTCTGTCCCCGGCTGGCCGGCTTTCTTGACCAGGTTTCGGAAAAACACCCCGATTATCATGCCCGGCCGGTGGCGGCCTTCGGAGATCCGCAGGCACGCTTGCTGATCGTCGGCCTGGCGCCCGGCATGCACGGCGCCAATGCCACCGGACGTCCGTTCACCGGCGACTATGCCGGTATCCTGCTGTACGAGACACTGTACAAGTTCGGCTATAGCAACAAGCCCGTGTCGGTGGCGCGCAGCGACGGTCTGGAACTGAGCGGCTGCAGGATAACCAACGCGGTCAAGTGCCTGCCGCCGCAGAACAAGCCGCTGCTCGAGGAAGTCAGGAACTGCAACCGCTATCTGCATACTGAGCTGCACGGCTTGCCGGATGACGCGGTTATCATCGCGCTGGGCAGGCTGGCGCACGATGCCGTGCTGCGCGCGCTGGGGCTGCGGCTTTCCGGGTACGCGTTCGGACATGCCGCGGTCCATGGTCTGGCGGATGGATTGCGCATGGTGGATTCCTACCACTGCAGCCGCTACAACACGCAAACCCGCCGTCTCACGCCCGGGATGTTCCACGAGACGTTCCGGCTTGCAGGAAACATGCTCTCCGGCAGGCCACGCCGGGTGTCGGCCTGACCTGCCAGGCATGAATAAAACCGGTACAGCATTCGATTCACGCGGTTTCCTGAAAACGCTCGCGGTACGTCCGGGTGTCTACCGCATGCTCGATGCCGGCGGCAATGTGCTTTACGTCGGCAAGGCCGGTAACCTCAGGAAACGGGTTGCCAGTTATTTCAGGAAATCGGGCCTGTCGGCCAAAACGGCCGCGCTCGTGGAGCAGATCGCCGCCATCGAGGTGACGGTTACGCACACGGAAGGCGAGGCCCTGTTGCTGGAAAGCAATCTCATCAAGCAGCTGCAGCCACGGTACAACGTGCTGCTGCGCGATGACAAGAGCTATCCCTATATTTACCTCTCGGACACGCAGGAATACCCGAGGCTGGCATTGCATCGTGGTGCGCGTCGTGCCTCCGGCCGCTATTTCGGTCCGTATCCGAATGCCGGTTCGGTGCGCGAAAGCCTGCATCTCCTGCAGAAACTGTTCAGGGTCAGGCAGTGCGAGGACAGCTTTTTCAGCAACCGCAGCCGACCCTGCCTGCAATACCAGATCAGGCGTTGCACGGCGCCATGTGTCGAGCTGGTCAGCGCGCAGGATTATGCGCGCGATGTCGAAAACACGGTGATGTTCCTGGAAGGTAAAAGCGGCCAGGTGATCGACGGCCTGGTGAAGCGCATGGAGGAGGCAGCGACGCTGCAGGATTACGAGCAGGCCGCGATATTCCGCGACCAGATAATCAGCTTGCGGCATGTGCAGGAAAAGCAGTACATCAGCACCGAACACGGCGACCTGGACATTATCGCCTGTGTGACGGAAAAGGGCAGTGCCTGCGTGCAGGTGTTTTTCGTGCGCGGCGGCAGGAATCTCGGCAACGCGGTGTTTTACCCGAAGGTGCCAATGGAGCAGGGGCCGGACGAGGTACTGTCCGCATTTATACCCCAGTATTACCTCGGTAAGGATATTCCCCCCGAATTGCTGCTCAGCCACGCGCTGCAGGACGGCGAGGTCATCGGGCAGGCCTTGAGCCAGCACGCTGCGCACGGGGTCGAACTGCGTTCCAGGGTGCGCGGCAACCGGGCACGCTGGGTGAAAATGGCCCGGGAAAATGCCGGTCATGCGCTCCATGCACGACTGAATACGCGCACGGGATTTGCCGCACGCCTGCAGGCACTGGCCGATGCGCTGCAGCTGCCGGACGTGCCGGAACGGATCGAGTGCTTCGATATCAGCCATACTTCTGGCGAGTCGACGGTTGCCTCCTGTGTTGTGTTCGGGCTTGAGGGCCCTTTAAAATCGGATTACCGGCGCTTCAATATCCGTGACATCGAGCCCGGTGACGATTATGCGGCAATGGACCAGGCCATCAGCCGTCGCTACACGCGGCTGAAGAAGGGCGAGGGGCGTATTCCGGACCTGTTGCTGATTGATGGCGGAAAGGGTCAGGTGGCTGCGGTCTGCAGGGCGCTCGAGGAGTTGCAGGTGACCGACCTGCGGGTGCTCGGCGTGGCCAAGGGCCCGGGACGGAAGCCGGGGCTTGAAGTGCTGCACCTGCCGGATCACAAGGCCGCGCTGGTATTGCCGCCGGATTCACCCGCATTGCACCTGATCCAGCAGATCAGGGACGAGGCACACCGTTTCGCCATTACCGGTCACCGTCAGCGACGTGCGCGGCAGCGGAATGTGTCACCGCTGGAGAGCATCCCGGGGGTTGGTGCCAAGCGGCGCCAGCAACTGCTACAACAGTTCGGTGGACTGAGGGAAGTGACGCGTGCCGGCGTGGAGGATCTTTCCCGCGTCAAGGGGATCAATCGAACGCTGGCTCAGCAGATATATGACGCATTGCACGGGGACGTGTAAACGAGGCTTTCCACCATGAAATGGACATGGCCAAATATCCTGACCCTGCTCCGTATCAGCATGATACCGGTGCTGGTGGTCGTCTTCTACCTGCCCGGAAAATTGATGCCGCTGCTGTGCGCCGCGATTTTCGGACTGGCTGCCGTGACTGACTGGCTGGACGGCTATCTTGCGCGGCGCCTGAGGCAGCAATCGGTATTCGGCGCCTTCCTGGACCCGGTCGCCGACAAGCTGATGGTGGCGGTCGCGCTCGTCCTGCTGGTCGAGTCCAACGGCAACCTGTTCTTCACCATACCCGTTGCGGTCATCATCGGCAGGGAAATCGCCATTTCGGCATTGCGTGAATGGATGTCGGAGATCGGTGAGCGCGCCACCGTGGCAGTCTCGATCATCGGCAAGGTCAAGACCACGGCACAGATGGTCGCGATCCTGCTGCTGCTCTATGACGCACCTGTCGGGCTGTTCCCTACGCACGAGGTGGGGCTGGTACTGCTCTACGTGGCTGCCGTCCTGACACTCTGGTCGATGCTGATCTACATGCGGGCGGCCTGGCCGGTCATCTTCGGCAGGACCGGGGCGGCGGGAGAGGGGGATGCTTGACAGTATCCCGCCAGTCTATAAAATGGCGGTTTGCTGTGTGCGGGAATAGCTCAGTTGGTAGAGCACAACCTTGCCAAGGTTGGGGTCGCGAGTTCGAATCTCGTTTCCCGCTCCATCTTTTTCAGCCCCGGTCTCCGGGGTTTTTCCTGTCAGGGTGCCGGCAACCCGATCCATGGCTGGGTGGCAGAGTGGTGATGCAGCGGCCTGCAAAGCCGTGTACGCCGGTTCGATTCCGGCCTCAGCCTCCAACTAATCCTCTACATCCCTGGTACGTCTCTGTAAAATCGCCCGGGCACCTGTTGGCCCGGGTGGCGAAATTGGTAGACGCAAGGGACTTAAAATCCCTCGGTGGCAACACCGTGCCGGTTCGATTCCGGCCCCGGGCACCATCCTGTGCGCCTGTTGCACCAGTCGGTCACTGGCCTGCGGGTATCCCGCTGAAGACAAACGCGCCAGCATCGATCCGAAATATCAGGGGAACTCCGTATTTGCAGCCTGCGGCCTGTCCGGGCCCTGCCCGGTCCGGACCTGGACTTGCGATATACAGGGACGTACGAGTGTCATGGCGGCAGGGATGTCGTGAGCGACCGGTATGCCGGCCAGGCTGCTATTGACGGGTCAAGCCCTTCATCAGCCGCTCATGATGCGCGGCCAGCGGGCATGGATCGCTTCCGCGAGTTCCGGCTCGATGGTGACCACGTAGATGCGCCGTTCATGCCGGTCGCGTGCCACCAGTCCCTGGATCCATTGGCCCCGGGTCAGGTCGTACCAGCGGCTGTGGCCTTCAAGGTCTTTTTCCATGAAGCTTCTGACCGGTATCTTGACCGGTACCGGGAACCAGCGATCCCAGCGACCGGCGTAGATGCCATCCAGCCGTGCCCAGCCGCCCAGCGGCAGGCTGCCGGCCTGTTCATACCGGCGTCCCCATGCCAGACGGCGGGTGCCGCCGCCCCGGGCCATGACCGGCAATTGCGCCTTCGGGTTGGGGAAGTAGACCCGGATATCCTGGCCGTTTGCCGTGTAGTAGACGCCGTCACACATGGGTGTTCAGATTGTCTGGCGGTGTCCGAACGGCTTCCAGGACGGCGCGATGACGTTTGGCATGCTGGAGCGGTTGAGTAGCCGGGCAGGGGCCAGCACCAGCTCGCCGTAGCGCCGGTTGACGGCGTCCATGACCGCGTTGGCCTCGTGCCGCGCCTCGTCTTCATTGTCAAACAGCTCGAGCTGGCCGCCGGCGGGAACGGGGTCCAGGGCGGTGACCTGCACCTGGTGCACACCCTCGTTGCGCCAGGCCTCGTCGATAACGCGGCGGCACAGTATCATGATGTCCCTGCCATCGCTGGTGGGCAGCATACTGCGCAGCTTGCCGCCCACCCAGCCGTCGCCGGTGCGCAGGCCGATGAAAAAGGTCTGTGCCTGCAACCGATGGCGTCGTAGCCGTGCACCGACCTTGGTGCTCATGTGCAGCAGCCAGGTCAGCAGCAGTTCCCGGTCGCGTGTGCCGGGCGGGACGACCTTGCCGTGACCGATGGATCCGGGTGCCGGGACATCCAGCTGCAGGCCTGCCGGGTCCTGGCCCTGGCACATGTACCAGATGCGGCGTCCCGGGTTCCCGAAGCGCCGTGCCAGTACGCTGATCGGCAGGCGTCCGACCTCGCCACAGGTGTGTACGCCATGTTCGGCCAGGAACCCGCCGATGCCTGCGGCGATGCCGCACAGCGCGGTTACCGGGACATCGTGCAGGTGCTGCGCCGCTTCCCAGGGCAGGATCACGGTCAGGCCATCCGGCTTGTCCAGCTTGGCGGCGAACTTGGCAGTGGTCTTGTCGCCGCTGACGCCGATCGAGCACAGGATGCCCGAGGCCTCGAATACCTTGCGCTTGACCAGCCGGGCGATACGTGCCGGCGTGCCGAGCAGCCGCTGGCAACGGGTGATGTCCAGAAAGGCCTCGTCGACTGAAAATATCTCGATATCCGGGGTGATGTCCTGTAGCGCCGTCATGATGGCGGCAGAGGTGGCTGCATAACGTTCCGGGTGTGCCGGGCACTGGATCAGTTCGGGGCACAGTTGGTGTGCGCGTTTCAGACGCATGCCGGTCCTGATGCCATGGGCGCGTGCCTCGTAGGAGCAGGTGATGATGCAGGTACCCTTGAGGCCATTGGTGATTGCCAACGGGCGCCCGCGCCACTCGGGGTGGTCCCGCTGCTCGATCGAGGCGAAGAAGGCATTCATATCAACCAGCGCTATGGCGCGTGGCCAGACGATGTCGACAGTTTCTGTAGGACAATTCATATACTGTAATTATATACAGTATGCGGCCGGAATGGCTGAATTGTGGTTTGTAACGCAATGGTGTATACGAATCTGCTGATTGCCCGCGTGGGATATTCGAGGACTGTAAAGACCGGGGGTGTGGTGATGAGGCTTAAGAGGCTATTTTCTTTAAAGAAAGACAGGAATCTGGAGCTTGAGCAGGCGTTTATGCGTCTAATCCTTGTTGTAGTTGCAGTTGCCTATGGTGTAACGATTTCGACGATGGATGTTTTTGAGAAAGGTGTTCTGGATAAGATCGTAGTGCTTGGATATTTTTACATAGCTGTGTCATGTGTAAGTGTGCTGCAAGTTTATTTATGGCCTGAAGGTAGCAAATGGCGGCATAGCATATATATGTTCTTTGATGTGTTGGTGACTAGTATTGTTATGCATAATTTTGGTAGATATGGAATTCCTTACTTTGTGCTCTATATGTGGTTAACAGTAGGAAACGGATTCAGGTATGGTTATCGTGAGCTAATATTTTGCTCCGGACTATCCCTGTTAGGTTTTATTGTTGTTTGTTTAACAACACAGTTCTGGATAGATGAGTATCTTATATCTCTTACGTGTGTGATGTTGTTATCCATAATACCAATATATGTCGCTGTAATGTTAAAACGTCTCCAGGACGCAAAAGAGCGTGCTGAAACTGCGAGTACCGAGAAATCAAGATTTATCGCGAATATCAGTCATGAAATCAGAACTCCGCTAAACGCTATCGTCGGATTCAGCGGCATGATGTGTAAGGTTGATGATGTAGCCCAGCAGCGTCAGATGACAGTACGCATCAAGGAAGCATCGGACAGCCTCATGGACCTGATTGAGGGTGTGCTGGATTTCTCCAGGATTGAATCCGGGCACGTTAAACTGAAGCCGGTTTTGACCGATCTGCGTGTCTTGCTGGAGTCGATCGAGGGCATGTTTTCCCTGCAGGCACAGAGCAAGGGCATAGAATATTCCACGTCTGTGGAGCGCAACGTACCGCAACAGCTTGTATGCGACAAGCAACGGTTGCGCCAGGTGCTCGTCAACCTGATCGGCAATGCACTCAAGTTTACAGACAAGGGTCGGATTGACGTGTCTGTCAGTCTTGTCAGTCCGCCGGCCGGTACTGGCCAGCTCAGGTTTGATGTGATGGATACCGGGAAAGGGATAAAGAAAGAATTTCATGATCATATCTTCGATCGGTTCAGGCAGGCTGATGATTCCGCGCAACGCCAGCATGGTGGTACAGGTCTGGGTACGGCGATAGCCAGGAATCTGGTGGAGCTGATGGGCGGGCAAATCGGCATGGAAAGCCACTTTGGATTCGGTAGCCGGTTCTGGTTCATCATTCCACTTGCCGTGCCAACAGAAACACAGCTGGAGAGGCAATCGTCTATCAAGAAAAGTCGCAGCTTGCTGGAAGCTGCAGGTCCTTCCGATGGCGAATCCAGCATACTTATCGCTGAAGACAGTGATATCAACCGGTATGTCTATTCGACCATGTTCAACTATCTGGGTGTGGGCATCGAGTTTGCCGAAACCGGTGAGATTGCGCTCGACAGGCTGAAGCACTCGAATTACGACCTGCTGATTGTGGATATGCAGATGCCCGGTATGTCGGGTATCGATATCATCAACAAGTATTATCAATTCACGCCGCCATCGCAAAGGTTGCCTATTGCGATGATCACCGGTGATGCAACCGCTGACATCGAGCAGAATTGCGAGCAGTTGGGTGTGAAGGCATTTCTGGCCAAACCTGTCACGCTGGAGAAACTGCACGATCTGGTCAGTGCATATGTGCCGGCGCCCCGGGCCGGTGCCGTGGCTCTGGAAGGGTAAACTGTCTGCCTGCAAACAGCTGTTTCGCAGGAGCTATATATCAGGAGGGGTCGCGGTATATAATCCCGGGCTCGATTTCCGGATGTGGTTGAACAATGAGTGTAAAAACACGATTTGCACCCAGCCCGACAGGTTACCTGCATGTCGGCGGTGCGCGAACTGCGCTGTTTTCATGGCTGTATGCCCGCAAGCACGGCGGCAAGTTCGTATTGCGCATCGAGGATACCGACCTTGAGCGCTCTACACAGGAGTCCATCAATGCCATTCTGGAGGGAATGACCTGGCTTGGGCTGGATTATGACGACGGGCCGTTTTACCAGACGCACCGGTTTGACCGGTATAACGAGATAATCGACGATCTGATCGGCGGCGGGCTGGCCTATAGATGCAATTGTTCCAGAGAACGTCTCGATGCGTTGCGCGAGTCCCAGATGCAGCATAAGCTCAAGCCCCGATACGATGGACACTGCCGGAAGCATTCCGTCTCGCCCGATGAGCCTCATGTGGTCCGGTTCTGTAATCCGGTGGACGGCAGCGTAGTCGTCGACGACAAGATCCGCGGCACGGTCGTTTTCAGCAATGACGAACTCGACGATCTGATCATACGCAGGACCGATGGCTCGCCCACCTACAACCTGACCGTGGTGGTGGATGATATGGACATGGAGATTACGCATGTCATTCGTGGTGACGACCATCTCAACAACACGCCGCGGCAGATTAATATTCTCAGGGCGCTCGGTGCCCAGCAACCCGTCTATGCACATGTGCCGATGATTCTTGGCGACGACGGTACGCGCCTGTCCAAGCGTCACGGTGCAGTGAGCGTGATGGAATACCGGAATCAGGGGATACTGCCCGAGGCATTGCTCAACTACCTGGTTCGACTGGGCTGGTCGCATGGCGACAGAGAGATATTCACGCTCGAGGAGATGGTCGAGTTGTTCGATATCAAGGACGTCAACAAGGCGGCTTCAGCATTCAACAGCGAGAAACTGCTGTGGCTGAACCAGTGCTACATCAAGGGATCTGAGCCGGCCAGGATTGCGAGGCTGCTGAGCCCGCATATGGGGCTGCTGGGTATCGATCCTGCCTGTGGTCCGGACCTGGTGGCAGTTGCCGAGGTGCAACGGGAAAGGGCAAAGACACTGGTGGAAATGGCGGAAATCAGCGCATTCTTTTACCGTGATTTCGAAGACTTCGATGCAGATGCGGCGAAAAAGTTTCTCACGCCCGCAGCCCGCGAACCACTGCAGAAACTGCGTGATGCACTGGCATCAGTGCCGCTATGGGAGCCGGATACCCTGCATCAGGTTGTCAAGGACGTCGCGGAACTTCTGGATCTGAAGCTTGGCAAGGTTGCCCAGCCACTGCGGGTCGCCATCGTGGGGCGCGCGGCCTCGCCCGGAATAGATGTGACCCTGCATCTTGTCGGGCGTGAGGCCTGTCTGCGCAGGATCGACAAGGCACTGGAATATATCGTGCAACGTAGCGGTGAGGCCTGATTAATGAATGATATTGATACTGTGGCAGGCGGAAACTTCATACGCCAGATCATTGATGCAGATATCGCCGCCGGAAAAAATGACGGGCGGGTCGTTACGCGGTTTCCGCCCGAGCCGAACGGTTACCTGCACATCGGGCATGCAAAATCCATTTGCCTGAACTTTGGTATCGCGGAAGACTACGAAGGCAGCTGCAATCTGCGTTTTGACGACACCAATCCGCACAAGGAAAATATTGAGTATATCGAGGCAATCAAGGCCGATGTGCGCTGGCTGGGTTTCAAGTGGAACAGCCTGTACTTTGCGTCAGACTATTTCGAGCATTTGTATGAATTTGCCGTCGGTCTCATCAGGGCGGGCAAGGCCTACGTGTGCGACCTGTCCGCGGAACAGATACGTGAATATCGCGGTACGCTGACGGAGCCGGGCCGGGAGAGTCCCTATCGAAACCGCAGTGTGGAAGAAAATCTGGACCTGTTCGAGCGCATGCGTGCCGGCGAGTTCGAGGATGGCAAACGCGTCCTGCGCGCGAAAATCGACATGGCTTCGCCAAATATCAACATGCGTGATCCTGCCCTGTACCGGATTCGTCACGGCGTGATCCATCATCAGACCGGTGCGGAATGGTGTATTTACCCGATGTATGATTACACCCATCCCATATCGGATGCACTCGAGGGGATTACACACTCGATCTGTACACTGGAGTTTGCCGACCATCGTCCATTGTACGACTGGACACTGGATAACATACCGGCACCCTGTCACCCGCAACAGATCGAGTTTTCCAGGCTCAATCTCGAGTACACCGTCATGAGCAAGCGCAAGCTGACCGAGCTGGTCAGCGAGGGTTATGTGGAAGGCTGGGACGACCCGCGCATGCCGACGATAGCGGGTATGCGACGCCGGGGATACACGCCGGCATCGATCCGTGATTTCTGCGCGCGAATCGGTGTCAGCAAATCGGAGAACACGGTCGAGATGGGCGTGCTGGAGAATTGCATTCGCGAAGACCTCAATATTAATGCGCCGCGCCGGATGGCCGTTCTACATCCGCTAAAGGTGATTATCACCGATTATCATCCGGCTCGAATCGAGCATATCGAAGTGGCGAATCATCCGCAGAACGACGCCATGGGTACCCGCGCGCTTGCTTTCACCAGTGAACTCTATATCGACAGGAGTGATTTTCTTGAAGATCCGCCGAAGGGCTTCAAGCGGCTGGTGCCCGGTGGCGAGGTGCGACTGCGCAATGCCTACGTCATTCGCTGCAACGAAATCATCCGGGACACGCACGGGGAGATCATTGAATTGCACTGCAGTCACGATCCCGCGACGCTTGGCGCCAACCCCGAAGGTCGCAAGGTGAAAGGAGTGATTCACTGGGTCTCGGCCCGGTTCGGCGTGACAGCGGAAATTCGCCTGTATGACCGCCTGTTCAGTCATCCCGTGCCGGATGCAGCCAGGGAGGGAGGGGACTACAAGGATTGCCTCAATCCGGATTCGTTGCGGACGCTTACAGGGTGTATTGTTGAGGCGTCGCTCGCGACTGCAGCCTCCGGCGAGAGCTTTCAGTTCGAGCGGGAAGGCTATTTTTGTGTCGAGTCAATGCATTCTACGATACATGCGCTGGTATTCAACCGTACCGTAACGCTGCGGGATTCCTGGGCGAAAATCGAACGGGCGCAGAATGGCTGACAAGCCGGAATTGCCTCCACGTCAACTGCTTAGGCTGCTCGCGAGTAACAATATCTATTGTATAACCTTGACATACAAGGGCGTCTAACGTAAATTGCGCGCTTCGTTTTCGGGGCCATAGCTCAGCTGGGAGAGCGCTTGCATGGCATGCAAGAGGTCGGCGGTTCGATCCCGCCTGGCTCCACCAAAATTGTCCCGGGCGCCCGCGTTGCCCAGGTCAGCGTCTCAGGTCCCCATCGTCTAGTCGGCCTAGGACACCGCCCTTTCACGGCGGTAACAGGGGTTCGAATCCCCTTGGGGACGCCATATTAATCAATTAGTTACGTTGTATCTGGAAAGTCGTACGGTACTTGTACGGTAAACTTTTCAGAAACAGGAACAGGAAAATGTCATTCTTCGAAAAGACCAAGCACTGTTGATTTGCACAGTTGATTGACCCTGTTTTTGCATCTTGGAAATGACCCATCTCAAGCAAAGCGAAGAGCATGC
>JBATJF010000427.1:0-1954 GCA_049668345.1 Gammaproteobacteria bacterium | reverse complement strand
GTGACCGGCACCTGGTCGGCGCCCGGTTCGCCAGGCTCACCGTCGTTCAGGCGCGGATAGTGGGCCAGTGCATCAGCGAGCTGGAACGGGAATCTATCAGGAAACGTGTGGCGGACTGATGCAAGCGACCGTGCAGGCAAGCGGGCGTCCGGACAAGACAAGCCCGGCGGGGTCCCTTGCCGGTGCCGAAGGACTGCGATGCCTGCCGCATTCGCAGTCAGGCAGGAATGCCCTTATCAGGGTAATTGCGCAACGAACACCGGTGCGGACAGCGACTGCATGGCCAGCAGGTCGATGGACAACGCCTCGATGTCGGCCCTGACGCGGGCCAGTTCATCACTGGCCTGTTCATGGCGGGCCTTTTTGTACCCGGCATAGAGCAGGCCACCCGGCAGGATGGCCGTGATCAGGGCGTCGCTGCCGTCAAACTTGCTGTCAGCGACATGCCGAACCAGCTCATTCCTGTGTTGTATCAGCTGGCTGCGCAACGTCTCGATCGACTCGATGAGATCCTCGCGATCGACATCCGGCAAGTCGAAGCCGCGCAGGTCCGGCGCCTGCCCGGCGTGTGCGGTCTGCATCATGAATACAGCACCTAGCAGTGCGCTCGCAGTAAACAGTCTGTGTATGATTTTTGTCATGGGGCTCCCTGAGTCGTCTGGCCTTGTTCGGGTGATGGCAGGATATTCGATAAATACTAACACGTTTAATAGGCTGCATTTATAGGCATTATTAATACAGTCATTGATTTGTGCGTGAATGTACGAATGAAAAAGGCATGCAAATCGAAACGTGTTTCGTTTCGTTTTTGCATGCGGGAAGTTTACGCCGAGACTGCGGATGTTAAACGCTGTCACGCCGGGCGTGCAACGGAAACGGGTCAAGCAGGCGCTGTCGCACGCCTGTCCTGCATGTGTCGGCCTTGCTTGAAGATGCGATGTCCGGCAGGTGTGCGGGCCTGCTGAACATCAGTCACACGCCAGCGTGGTGCGCGGCGTGATGACGGTGACGGCGTATGGCGGGCAGGGACGGATCTCATCCGCGATTGAGAAGTGCTGCTACGGTCAACGCGGCGGCAGCAAATCCAGATAGCCGTCCGGCACCAGGCTGGTTGCCAGCATCACCGCATTGATGTCTTCATGTTCGCGCCAGCTGTCCGCGCGCTGGTGCGCGGGTTCACGCCAGAACGCCTCGATGGCATCGCGCAACGGCAGGTATTCCATGAGCGCCTCGATGAGTGCGCGTTCCCGTGCAGGGTATACGCTGTGCGATGCGTCGCGCGTGGCAGCATGGTGCAGGCGTTCCGCGGCGTGCAAGCCGATGGCCAGGCCGAGCTCGCGAAAGGCGAGGCGGTATGCGGCCGGCCGGGTCAGCTCGTCGCTCCGGGCGTAGTGTCCGAGGCCGGCCAGCGCAGATTCCAGCAGCTGCCTGAGGAGTTGTGCCTCGGGCGCCGCTCCCTGCCGCACGAGTTGCTGTACGCGCCAGGCATCGACCAGCAGGCCGCCGAGACCGAGCGGGTCGGCAGTGATCCACGTACTGCGCTGCATCATGGTCGCGTAGGCGCGTGTCGCCTCGCCAGGGTCCGGCCCGCCTGCCGGCACCGGCAATGCGCTGGCCGTGGCCACCAGCTGCAGGTTGCTGATGTAGCCATCCAGTGGATCGTGCTGTCCCATGGAAGGCACGAGCACGTGCTGCAGGTCGATGCTCATCTTCCAGGCCATGCGGCGCGGTTCGCCGGCCGAGGGCGGGTAGCTGAAGGCGTTGAAGGCAGTCTGTGCCAGCTCGCGCGCCCAGGCATTGAATCGGCCATCGTGCGTGGTGCGCGTAGTCTGGTCGAGCGCGTGCATCCATCGGGTCAGGTAGTGGAAATACTGGCCATCGCGCTCCCATTCCAGCTGCTCGTCGACGGGTTCATCCGGTCGTCGTTCCGGCAGCGGCTTGCCGATGCGCAATC
>JBATJF010000426.1:0-2801 GCA_049668345.1 Gammaproteobacteria bacterium | reverse complement strand
ATGACCGGCTTCATTTACCCGATGCAGGGTTACTGGAAGTGGGGCGGCGGCGGTCTGGATGCCCTGGGCTTCCTGGATTTCGCCGGTTCCGGTGTCGTGCACCTGTGTGGTGCAACCGCGGCGTTCGCCGGCGTCCTGCTGCTCGGTGCACGCAAGGGCAAGTACAAGGCTGACGGCACCATCAGCCCGATCCCGGGCGCGAACATGCCGCTGGCGACACTGGGCACGTTTATCCTGTGGATGGGCTGGTTCGGCTTCAACGGCGGTTCCGAGCTGAAGGTCTCCGATGTGGCCGAGGCCAACGCCGTGGCACTGGTGTTCGTGAACACCAACATGGCCGCTGCCGGTGGCGTGATCGCCGCCATGGCCGTTGCCCGCCTGCTGTTCGGCAAGACCGACCTCACCATGGCGCTGAACGGCGCACTGGCCGGCCTGGTCGCCATTACCGCCGAACCGCTCACCCCGACCCCGTTGCTGGCCACCATCATCGGTGCCGTGGGCGGTGTCATCGTGGTGTTCTCGATCCTCGGTCTGGACCGGCTGAAGATCGACGACCCGGTCGGCGCCATCTCGGTGCACGGTGTGGTCGGCATGTGGGGCCTGATCGCGGTCACCTTCAGCAATCCGGACTCGACGCTGGTGGCTCAGCTCACCGGTCTTGGCGTGATCTTCGCCTGGACCTTCGTGACCAGCCTGATCGTGTGGGGCATCATCAAGATGGTGATCGGCATCCGCGTCAGCGAAGAGGAAGAGTACGAAGGCGTCGATCTCGGCGAATGCGGCATGGAGGCCTACCCCGAGTTCGTGGGTGCACAGGGTTCCGGCAAGTAGTTTACCTGCCCTCCTTGACGGGCGCTTCGGCGCCCGTTTTTTTTGCCTGTCAATGTAGGGTGCACTTTGTGCACCATCCCCTGAATCGGGGACAGGCCACGACGTGCAATTCCGATGCGTGGAGCAGGATAACCCGCTGGCAATATTAAAAATCGTGGTCTGCCCCCCCGTTCTCCGCAGGTGTTTCACAGGATCGCGGATGGGCGGATGAATCGGCCGGTCCCGGTAGCACCAAAGCGGTGCGGCCTCTGGTATGATTCCGGCTGCTGCGCGGCAGTCAGCTCACCGGAGGATAAAAATGAAACTCATTACAGCCATTATCAAGCCTTTCAAACTCGATGACGTGCGCGAGGCGCTGTCCGAAATCGGTGTGCAGGGCATCACCGTAACCGAGGTCAAGGGTTTCGGTCGCCAGAAAGGCCACACGGAACTGTATCGCGGCGCCGAATACGTGGTCGATTTCCTGCCCAAGGTCAAGATCGAGATCGGCGTCCCGTCGGACAAGGTCGAGACGGTTATCGACGCCATCACCGGCGCCGCGAACACCGGCAAGATCGGCGACGGCAAGATTTTCGTCACCAGCCTGGAGCAGACCATACGTATCCGTACCGGCGAGACCGGTCCGGACGCACTCTAGACAAAGTCGGAAAAAGGGGGGATTCGACATGAGCCTTGCTGCCCTGACGCGGTACAAGACACTCCTGCCACTCGCCGTCGCCGGGCTGTTTCCGGCGGCCGCACTGGCGGACGAACTGAACGGGGCGGACACCGCCTGGATACTGACTGCAACCGTGCTGGTGCTGTTCATGACCATCCCGGGACTGGCGCTGTTTTATGGTGGCCTGGTGCGCAGCAAGAACGTGCTGTCGGTGCTGATGCAGTGCTTCGCCATTACCTGCCTGGTGTCCATCCTGTGGCTGGTATTCGTCTACGGACTGGCATTCGGCGACGGCGGTGCGATGAACCGCTGGATCGGCGGGTTCGACCAGCTGCTGCTGGCCAACGTCGGGCGCGACAGCCTGAGCGGCACCATCCCGGAGACGGTGTTCTCCATGTTCCAGCTGACTTTCGCCATCATCACGCCGGCGCTGATCGTGGGTGCCTTTGCCGAGCGCATGAAGTTTTCCGCCATGCTGTGGTTCTCGGCGCTGTGGCTGGTGCTGGTGTATGCACCGGTCACGCACTGGGTGTGGGGCGGCGGCTGGCTGCAGGAGATGGGCCTGCTGGATTTTGCCGGCGGTACCGTGGTGCACGTCAACGCCGGTGCCGCCGCGCTGGTGGCCGCCCTGGTGCTGGGTCCACGCAAGGGTTTCGGCACGGTGGCGATGCCACCGCACAACATGACCATGACCGTGGCCGGCGCGGCCATGCTCTGGGTGGGCTGGTTCGGTTTCAATGCCGGCAGCGCACTGGCGGCGAACGGTGATGCCGGCATGGCGATGCTGGTCACACACATCAGCGCCGCCGCCGGTTCGCTGGCGTGGATGACGATGGAATGGATGCGGCACGGCAAGCCGAGCGTGCTCGGTATCGTCACCGGCATGGTGGCGGGGCTGGGCACCATTACCCCGGCATCCGGTTTCGTCGGCCCGGTTGGTGCGCTGATCATCGGCATCAGCGCCGGTGTGATCTGCTACACGTGCACCAGCTTCCTCAAGCAGGTGCTGAAGGTCGATGACTCGCTCGACGTGTTCCCGGTGCATGGTGTCGGCGGCATTCTCGGCACGCTGCTGGCCGGCGTGTTTGTCGGCATGCTGGGCGGCGCCGGTCTCGCCGAGGGCATGACCATCGGCGGCCAGGTCTGGGTGCAGTTCATCGGCGTCACCGCGACCTTCGTTTACTGCGCCGTTCTCTCCTGGATCATCCTCAAACTGCTCGATGCCGTCATCGGCCTGCGAGTCAGCAGTGACCAGGAAACCGAAGGCCTCGATATCGTGCTGCATGACGAGGTGGGGTATAACCTGTAACGC
>JBATJF010000425.1:0-3762 GCA_049668345.1 Gammaproteobacteria bacterium | reverse complement strand
TTCAATCCCTGTACCGGTGTACGCAGAAATACCGAGAGAAAACGCACCCGATATATCACCGACGAGGAACTGCAGCTTTTAATGAGTAGAGCCAGCGAGCAATTGGCCTGCATTATTGAACTGGCGTATCTGACGGCCATCAGGAAAAGTGATCTACTGAAAATACGGTTGAATGATCTACATACCGATGGGTTACACGTCTTGCCCACGAAGACGCAAGATAGTACCGGACAAGCCATGAAATTTAGCTATACGCCTAGGCTGCTGGATGTACTGAGACGTTCAAAGAAATTGCGTAGACGTGCATCGAGTATGTACCTTTTTGCCACACGGGATGGCACACCACATTCGACCAGCGGATTCAATTCAGCATGGCGACGATTGAAGGACAAGGTGGGTCTTAGCGATATCCATTTCCATGATATCCGTGCCAAGGCCCTGACCGATGCCAAGCGCATAGCCGGATCAGATTACGCCCAAGCGCTTGGTAATCATGCCTCCGTGGAGACAACGGAAATCTATATAAAGAGCCGTGAAGTGAACACAGTAAAGCCACTTTATTAGACAGAACGAAAATATTAGACAGGAATTATTCTAAAAGTCCTTCTAAGTCTTTGAATAATTGGTCGGGGCGAGAGGATTTGAACCTCCGACCACCTGCACCCCATGCAGGTGCGCTACCAGGCTGCGCTACGCCCCGAAGTGAAGTGTGCGCTCTCCGCGCACCAGGCACATGTTAACAATAAAAGCAGTTGCGCACAGCGCACCCTGCGCTAAATAACTAACGTTTCAGCAAGTGCAGCACGTCCTCGAGTTCGACGCGTATCTGGTGCACGATCTGCAGGCTCTGGGTGACGTCTTCCTTCGCGTCCTCGCCGGACATCTTCTGGCGCGCACCGCCGATGGTGAAGCCCTGTTCGTACAGCAAGCTGCGGATCTGGCGGATCATCAGCACGTCCTGGCGCTGGTAATAACGCCGGTTGCCGCGCCGCTTGACCGGCTTCAGCTGCGGAAATTCCTGCTCCCAGTAACGCAGTACATGCGGCTTTACGCCGCACAGATCGCTTACTTCACCGATGGTGAAATAGCGCTTGCCCGGTATGACAGGAAGTTCGTTGTTATTGCTCACTTCCAGCATACGCTTCTACCCTCGCCTTGAGTTTCTGACCAGACCGGAAGGTGACGACGCGTCGTGCGGAAATCGGAATTTCTTCCCCCGTTTTCGGATTGCGGCCGGGACGCTCGTTTTTTTCTCTCAGGTCGAAATTCCCGAACCCGGAAAGCTTCACCTGGCGTCCGTTCTCCAGTGCCGCGCGAATCTCCTCGAAAAAGAGTTCGACCAGTTCCTTGGCCTCGCGCTTGTTCAATCCCAGCTCTTCAAACAGCCTTTCTGCCATGTCGGCTTTGGTTAGTGCCATAGTGTTACTCTCTCAGTGATGCCCCAAGTTTCTTACCAAGCCCATCGGTGATCCGGCCGACCGCGGACTCGATATCATCCTCGGTAAGTGTGCGGGAATAATCCTGTAGAATCAAGCCGAAAGCCATGCTTTTTCGCCCCTTTTCTACTCCCTGTCCCTGATAAATGTCAAAAATTACCAGATCCTGAAGCAGTTCTCCGGCGGCCTCGCGCACCACTTCCAGCACCGCATCGGCCGCGATGCCGGCATCCACCACCACCGCCAGGTCGCGGCGGATCGACGGGAAGCGCGAGATCGCGGCAAAGCGCGCCAGCCTTCCGCTGCCGAGTGCCGCGTAGTCCAGTTCGAACACACAGGTGGCCGGATCGAGGTCGAGCTGCCTGGCCAGCTGCGGGTGCAGCCGACCCAGCCAGCCGACTGTAACGTCGTCCGCACGGATCGCCGCGGACTGTCCCGGATGCAGTGCCGGGTGTATGTCCGCGACAAAACGGAAATCGTTACCGGCGCGCGCCAGCAGTGTTTCGACATCCTGTTTCAGGTCATAGAAGTCGACAGGCGTGCCCTTGCCATCCCAGTGCTCGGGCAGGCGCGAACCGGTGGCGATGCCGGCCAGCACAGGGTCCTGCTGTATGTCGCCGGACTCGCGCCAGAAGCGCAGTCCGTATTCGAACAGGCGCACGCGTGTCTTCTGGCGGTTGATATTATGCTGCACGGCCTTCAGCAGGCCCGGCCACAGGCTGGTGCGCATGGCGGCCATCTCCGAGGAAATCGGGTTGGCAAGCAGCACCGCTTCCCGTTCCGGGTTCACGGCCTGCTGCAGCTGTGGATCGACGAAGCTGTAGGTGACGACCTCCTGGAAACCGCGCGCCACGAGCAGGTCGCTGTAGTGTTCGATGCTGCGCGCCGTCTCGGCCAGTGGCTGCACATCGAGACTGCCCTGCATGGCGATGCTGGGCAGACGATTGTAGCCGTAGATGCGTCCGACCTCCTCGATGAGGTCAGCCTCGATGGCGATATCGAAACGGAACGACGGCGGCAGCACGTGCCAGCCCGTCGCGTCCTGAATCTCGACCTGCATACCCAGGCGTTGCAGAATCTCGCTGATCTCGCGGTCCGCCGGCAACATGCCGAGCACGCGTTCGATACGCTGCTTGCGCAGGATGATGGATTCACGCGCCGGCAACTGTGCGGGCACCATATGCTCGATCACCGGACCGGCCGCACCGCCGCAAATCGCCAGCAACAGTGCCGTGGCACGCTCGATGGCGCGGGCCTGCAGCTGTGGATCGACACCGCGCTCGAAGCGGTGCGCCGAATCGGTATGCATGGCATAGCGGCGCGCACAACCGGCGATCGATTCGGGCGGGAAAAACGCGCATTCCAGGAACACATCCACTGTTGCATCCGTAACACCGGAATCCATGCCGCCCATGACGCCGGCTATCGCCAGCGCCTTGTCGTGATCGGCGATCACCAGCGTGTCTGCGTCCAGCTCGATCTCGCGTTCGTCCAGCAGGGTCAGCCGCTCACCCTGCCCTGCAAAACGGACGCGGATGCCGCCGGACAGACGCGCCAGATCGAAGGCATGCATCGGCTGGCCGAGCTCGAGCATCACGTAGTTGGTGACATCCACCAGCGGGCCCAGGCTGCGCAGGCCACTGCGCCGCAGGCGCTCCTGCATCCACAACGGCGTCTCCGCCGTGGCCTGTACACCGCGCAAGACGCGGCCGAGGTAACGCGGACAGGCCTGCGGTGCCTGTACGTCAACGTCGTAGCTGTCATCGATGCTCGCCGGTACCGGCGCAATATCCACGATGTCGACCGGCGTGCGGGTCAGCGTGCCGACCTCGCGCGCCACGCCTTCCATGCCCAGGCAGTCGCCGCGGTTCGGGGTGAGGTCGATCTCGATCAGCGTATCGTCGAGGCCGAGTGCATCGACCAGCGACTGCCCGGCGCGCACCGCGGCCGGCAGGTCCATCAGGCCCTGGCTGTCCTCGCTCAGACCAAGCTCCTTTGCCGAACAGAGCATACCGAACGATTCCACGCCGCGCAGCTTGCTTTTCTTTATTCTGGAATCGCCGGGCAGTTTCGCGCCCACCGGCGCCAGCGGATACTTGCCGCCGACCGCGACATTGGGCGCACCGCACACCACCTGCAGCAGCTCGCCCTCACCCAGTGACACGCGGCAAACGCGCAGCTTGTCGGCATCGGGATGTTTTTCGAGCGCAATCACCTCACCGACACGCAGGTCGGCCAGCCCCGCGCCCAGGCGCTCGACCGAGTCGACCTCCAGACCGGCCATGGTCAGCAGTGCAACCAGTTCGTCGGTCGAAACCGGCGGGTT
>JBATJF010000424.1:0-4298 GCA_049668345.1 Gammaproteobacteria bacterium | reverse complement strand
TGCCTGATCATTCATAAATGGAGAACTGCTGTTATGAAACGCCTGCCTGAAACGCTTCTACTGATGGTTGTCATGACCTTTGCGACGTCGGCCTGGTCCTATGACAAGGCGTTGGCGGAAAGCTATGCGAAGTTGTTCGCGCCAGTACAGGGTGTCGATGCCGGCAAGGCCATGCACCTGATGCCGCCGGATGTGTTCATGGAGAAGGTGAAGTCAAAGGAACCGCTGGCGGTGATCGATATCAGGACACCTGCCGAGGCCGCTGTCTACAGCATGACGCTGCCGGATTCCCTGATCATTCCCGTCAATGAGTTGTTTACCGAGGCCAGTCTGGATCGCATACCGACAGACAAGACCGTGGTGATCGTGTGCGCGTCCGGCACGCGGGCCGCGGCGGCCGGGACCGCGCTGCGTCATATCGGTTTCGAGAATGTGTACGTGCTGAAAGGCGGATTCAAGTCACTGACGGCTTACATGGGTGCGAAAGAGGCGAATTCGCCACCCGCCGCCGCACCGGTCAAGCCATAGAATCATTGGTGTCAGGGCACACGTTTCCCGACTATTCGCGGCAATTGTGCCCTGACCCCATTTCAATTCCGATTTATATTGCGGTTTTTATACTTGATGTCGTCTACACTTCAGTTTTATGGCAGGAACCCTCCAAATAATGAGGCACATATATGCACACACACCAGGCATTCATCAGGGCTGTCTTCCCGGCAATCATTCTGCTTGCAACAATCCCGTCATATGCGTCCGGCAATTTGTCTGCGGATGAGATCCGATCCCTGTTTTCAGGCAACACTGTCGAGGGTGATCACGAGGAGGGCCGCAGTCAGGGTATGAGCAGTTTTTACTCGGAGCCTTTTGTTAACTACTTCGCCGATGATGGGAAAGTGTATTCGGTTACGGGAAAGACTGATAAATCCGGTGTCTGGCGCGCGACAGAAGAGGGCCTGTGCATTAACTGGAATAACACGAAGGAAAATTGCGCCCCGGTATACAAGGAGCGCGATCACTACAAACAACAAAAGAAGAACAATACAGGTAAAGTCAAATGGTCAAAGACCTACACCACGTTTACACCAGGCGATATAAAATCACTGCGCGATAAGTAATCTGCGGAAATAGAGATAATCGAATAATCGGGGTCAGAGAGCAAATAATGTGCTCTGACCCCGATTCCTCTTATTCAGCCAGCAGCATGTCCATCTCATTGGCTATGATGCCGTGCACGGCCTTTGTTGGATGAACCCCGTCCCAGAAGACGTAATTATCAGGCTTTTTGCAGGCGTATGGCGGAACATTCGGCGTGACACACGGTACCTCGCCGTTTTGTGGATCGGAGGGCAGCGGATCAAGAACCAGCTGCAGGAACCTGGTGTACACGTCATACCTGATAATTTCCAGATCGGGATCCGGGATGGCGGCTTCGAGCGTATCGAGAACATCATCCAGCCCCGGAATGTTGACTGGCAGCAGTGGACAACCCGACGGCTGTGGATCCTGCACAGCGTAGCCAAAGTTGAACCAGTATGACAGGCAACTGGCCAGGCCGGCGGCCCCGGGAAACTGCTGATCGGCGATCGCCAGCGACGGGGTGAAACCCAGGTCTGGCGAATTCATGACCAGAAATTTCCTCGCCCCGTGCGTATACAGGGTCTGGATGGCGCCACCTATCGATCCAACAGCCTCGCCAATGATGGTAAGACCGTCCAATGGACTGGACACAAATGCAAACACCGCATCAGGCGCGATGTCGTTGCCGCCAATGAAGATGACATACAGCGCATCGGGCGAAGCTACGCCGCCTGTATCAGCCAGAAAGGTGGTCACTTGCATGGGCAGATGCATGTTAGGGCTGCTTGCCGAGGCATCACGCGCCCGCGCACCACCATAGGCATAGTTGGTTGCTTTACCAGGATTGCGCAGTGCCGGACGCACCAGGCCACCCAGACCCAGCGGTTTCGCATACTGTTCCACCCACGTCTGCCCGTTGCTGTGATGATGTCCGCCCCTTGAGTAAGGTCCGTCGGGGACCAGGAACGGGTCGAGCAGGTCATACGGTGGTGTATTGGACAGTCCCGTCACGACATACTTGTTGCCTGGATCGGACAGGCTGTCGCCGAATATGACCAGTCCATCATAATCAAGCCCTGCACTGGCCCAGCCTGAAAAAAGCAGTGACAGGCCCAACACAAAGGCGAGCTGCGGATGTTTGATATTGTTCATGGTCAGGCTCCGTAATGAGGGTGAATTACCGGTTCACTCTGGCTGTGGATTGTCACCACAGCAAAGCATTTTTAACACAGTGCTGCAAGAGTTGAATTGATTTTCATCAAAATAAAACGGTGAGTATGAAGTAACCGTACAACATGCAGGTAACTGCCTGGATAAAACCGCCTGTCGAACCATTGTCCAAACATCGTGCCGCGGGACGAGGCAAGGGGTGTCCGGTATGAAGGACGCATGGCGCGAAGTGATGGCCAATCATCAGGGTATTTTCGCAATCGATCAACCGGAAGGGTTTGTAAAGACGGCGCAGAGGCGGCTGGGTGGTTTAAAGAAATGCAGTGTCGGCAACGCATTGTCGCTGCCAGTGCAGGATTCGTCCAAACAACCGCTGTCAGAGCATGATTGTTCCTGATATTGGCGACTATTTTGCTCTGACCCGGATTTCCTTTGCAGATTGAAAAGCGTCCGAGCCTGCTGGTCCGGCCCTCAGCCCAGCGACAGGTACCGGTCGAGGACGAGTACTGCCATCGCCGCGCCGAGGAACCCCGTTACCATCGTGCCGAGATGGTTGGTTCGCAGGCCGCGGAGTATCCAGTAGCATTCCAGGCCGATGAAGGCCGCTGCCGCGCCGTAGGCGATGATTTTCTCTTTCGGTTCAAGGCCCGCGGTCAGGATGATGCTGACGTAACAGACGAATGCCACCCCGACCGGGGCGAGCGACATGATCCAGTCCGGTACCTCGCCGGAACTTTCGGTGATTGACAGCACCTTGCGGTGCTCGCCTGAATCTTCCATCACTGCCACCCCCTCCTGTGTCAGCAACTGAAAACGAATATAGCAAACGCTCCATGAGGTCAGGGGTCAACGATCTTCGGCTGTCCGGCAAGGATTCGCGTCTGACCCTGAAGATTACATCGGTTCCTGCCGGGTGACACTGAAGCCCCCTGCGGCTGTCGGCTTTTCATGACCGGCTCCGGTCGGTACCCTGTGCAGGATCCGGATAACCTTTGCGCATGCACGGAGCCACCATGAAGCACCCCATCATCGCCGACAACAAGCCCGTCAGGGCCAACCTGAAAAAAGGGCACGAATACCATTTCTGCACCTGCGGCCGCTCGCGCAGCCAGCCGTTCTGCGACGGCTCGCATGCGGGCACCCCGTTCACGCCGAAGGTCATCGTCGTCGACGAGGACCGCGAGGCCTACCTGTGCGCCTGCAAGCACACCCGCAACGCGCCCTACTGCGACGGCAGCCACAAGCAGTTCACGGCCGAGCAGGTGGGCAAGGAGGGGCCGGGGGTGTCGGGCGATGAGGGTCCCGTACCGCCGGTACACGCCACGGTCGAGGAGCCGACGGTGGCGTTTATCCATGCGCTGGCCCAGGATGGCCTGGCGGTGTTCGGGCATCACGGGCCGATGGGGGCGATGGGGGTGCCGCGCACGCTGCTGCCGCACTGGGACGACATCCAGATCATGGTCGCGCAGCTCGACCGCAGGCCGCTCGCGGAGGACGCGGCGGTGGGCACGGAGCTCGTCATCGGTCCGGAGACACGCCGGCCGCTGCGCCTGGAGATGCCGCTGTTCGTCTCGGACATGAGCTTCGGTTCGCTGTCGCAGGAGGCGAAGGTCGCACTGGCGCAGGGCGCCGAACTGGCCGGTACCGGTATCTGCTCGGGGGAGGGCGGCATGCTGCCGGAGGAGCAGGCGGCCAACAGCCGTTACTTCTACGAACTGGCGAGCGCGAAGTTCGGCTACCGCGAGGAACTGCTGCGGCAGGTACAGGCGTTCCACTTCAAGGGCGGGCAGGCCGCCAAGACGGGCACCGGCGGACACCTGCCCGCGGTGAAGGTCTCGGACAGGATCGCCGAGGTCCGCGGCATCCCGGCGGGACAGGCGGCGGTCTCGCCGCCGCGCTTCGCCGACCTGGAGAGCCCGGCTGATTTCAGGCGTTTCGCCGACCGGGTGCGCGAGGTGACCGGCGGCATCCCGGTCGGCTTCAAGCTGAGCGCGAACCGCATCGAACGCGACATCGAGTTCGCCCTGCAGGCCGGTGCGGATTACATC
>JBATJF010000423.1:0-6478 GCA_049668345.1 Gammaproteobacteria bacterium | reverse complement strand
GTATTATTAAAAAAACGACTCAGGTGCTTATGAACCAGCAGAAACTAATACGACTACGGGACTTAACAGCGACCCTGAAGCAGCTGGAATTAGTGGCGGTTCGGCACCCAGCTCTGCAAATCAGGGTTTTAATGCGAATGATGCAAAAAAGACTGAGGCTGCAGCGGGGCTGAAGAAAGCGAAGCCGAGTAAGACGGAGGCCCTCAAAAAGGTCGCGGAATGTGCTGGTGAACTTGCACAAAGAACGAAAGTAGACGATCTCGCTAACGACTTTGCCGGATCAATTCTTGGGGTTAAGCCACCGTTTGCCTCAGGCAAGTCTGAGGAATCAGATTATATCTATCCGTTCGTATTTAAATGTTACGGTTGTGCCAAGGGCCTGAAAAATGGTGTCAAGTCAATCGCGAAAGCGGCCCAAACGGTTGCCACTGCACCTGCTTGTGCCACAGGAGTTGGTTGTGCTGCACCGGCGGTGAGTGGCAGCAGAACCGCACTTCTGGCCGTGCGGGGTAGCGTGAGAGCGGGTGTGTCTTGCACCAAAATGGTTAAAGACGGAATAGATAACTGGGATGGTTACAAGGCCCGCTGGCTGGAACTTGCAGGATTCTTTGAAGATACAAAAGAGCAGGGCTTCTCCACCGAGCGACTGGTTGAATCATTTAAAGGGTTGCCGGCTGAATTAGATACCTGGAAAAAGGATCGCAAGGCGAATCAGATAAAAGAAGAACAAGCGCGCGTGGATGAGGTGGTCAATCACTTCACGCAGGCCTACACCCATCTGGTAGCTGCAAATGATATCAGGAAGAACGAGGTGAAGCCGCTGAAGGCTCAGCTCGGTGAAATGAGACTTGCCACATTTGAGGACAATTTCTTCAAACTAAAGACGTGCTGGGCAAAGGTCGAGGGTCTTGGCAATGCCGTGGTTGATGATGTCACAGAAGGGTCCGATGAATTGGCGGCAGTTCTGGTGGACCTGGAATCCCTGGAGAAATCCATCACCAACATCAGGCAAGCCGGAGAAAATGCCAGGCAAGCGGCTCAGGCCCGGGCGGAGGCGCGGAGGAAGGTATTTCGTGCCGCAGCCGGCAACCTGTATCAGGATTTGCTCGGTGTTTCTATTGGTCAGCCGGCTACAGCAGCGACCACCGGTCCATATTTGGTTATGCAGCTGAGGAATAACAAGATAAACAATCTGAAGGCACAGTTGACCGAGTTGACGGCGGCGGTTGACAGCATGGCGTCTGATGCCGCCGGTGACTTCGGCGATACCCTCGAAGGCCTTCAGGAAGAGGCCAACGCAGCCCGCGAAAGAGCCGAAACGATACGCCCGAGGCTCGAAAGTGGCCTGAAAAAGCTGAGGCAGTACAGGACCAATAAAAAGGTAGCGGCCAAGTAGACCGGGCGTGATAACCGGCAGGGAGCTTGTGCGGTTGCGGCAGTGGACACGCATTGACCTCCAGGTCCCAGGGGGCGGATCATCAGCTCTCCCGGCTTGCGTGTCCGTACGTAAACCAGCAAGAAAGCACGACGGTTTTACTCGCGCCGGGCCAGCAGGCAATTGCGCTAAGGAGGCGGGAATAAGACAAAGACTGTGGGTGGTTTTGCTATCCATCCTTGTGGTGGCAGGCGCTCTCGGGGCGAAGGTTGCCGAGGCACAAGTGACGGCCAGTCCCTCGATGGTCATGGTCACTGCCGGGCAGATGAGTGCGCCGATCACGGTGAATCTCAGTAATCTGGATGTTGGAGCTCCGGGTAGCAGCACGTTGACAGTAGTATTTCCGCCCGGACTGACTGGAGTATCTACCCAGCCTGCACCGGTGTCTTACACTTACACTGCAGGTGGCACCGGTACAACCTCCTTCCAAATAGCAACTACAATTGCCACCAGCCCCGGCACCTATTCTGTCGTAATTAGCGGCGATGTTACCCTCGGTGTCGGCTCGACAACGGTTACCCTTGTTATCTCGCCGCCGGGTGTCCTTGCGGTTAACGGGGTAATCCCGTCCAGTGTCTCGTCGGGCAGTCAATCCGTACTGCTGAGGTTGACCGGTTCGGGATTCCAACCAAATGCGACCGTAATTGTATGCTCAGTAAATGATCCATCCCCATGTAGCACTCCAGTGCCCGTCACTGTCGGGAACGTGCGCGTTGTGTCCTCGACATTGATCAATTTAGCAGTATCGGTAAGTCGTGATGCATTGGCTTCTACGGTATACCTGTTTGTTAACAATGGTGGTATGCAATTTTCAAATTCTGCGCTTCTGCGCATCCTGCCGTCCGATTCTGTTGCCGCGCCCCTTGGCGTCACCTCGCTGGTGGTCAGCTATCCGCGTTCGGGTACGCACATCCGTACAGGACAGTCGATCAAGCCGCAGGGATTACTTGCGGTGACCGGCAGCGGCACTGTCACGGGAAGCTGGCTGCTCGACGGTGTTGCCTTTGACCGCTTCACGATCAATGTTCAGGCGGGGCGGCCGACACCGGTTCCCTCGCACGTCCCCATTCCGCAATCGTACCGCGGGGCACACACTCTGCAGTTGCTGGTCGACCGGCCACAACGGCTGCTCTCGCCAGCGGTATCCATCTTCCTGACCTCTACACAGGCCGGCGGAATGCGGCTCTTTGCACCGGCCGATGGCTACGTATGGGGGGCGCAGCCTGCCAGTTTCCGCTGGACACCGGTCCCGGGAGCCGCCGCCTACGAAGTCGAAATGGAGTTGCCGTCTACGTCCCGACCGTTGCGATACCGCACGACGGATAGCCGCTGGCAGCCGACAGCAGCCCAGCGGTTAGAAATCGGGACGGGCATGCGCCGCTGGCGAGTGCGGGCGATCTTCCCCGGGGAGGTACGCCAGGATCCCACGGAGTGGCGGCGCCTGGCCCTGCTGCCGGAACAGGTTCAGCTTAATGTGCTGCCGCCGGTGCGGGATGCCGCAAGCGGCCGGTTGGAGGTGCGCTGGAGCGGCGGATCACCCGGGATGGTCTACCGGTTGGAAGTGCTCAGGCAGGACGGTAGCGGGACTCTGTATTCAGCCCTGACCGGTGCCGACCGGTATCTCCTTCCCCTGGCCGCCGTTATACCGGGGCAGGCGCGCATTCGCGTGACGGCCCTCGGCCCCAACGGTGTGGATCTTGGCGCTGCACAGAGCGAGGTTGTGCTCGATGCGCCGGTCGGAACGGCGGGTGATCAACGCCTACAGGTTGGAACACGAGGCGTAACACCGGAGGGTGGTGAAGTACAAACCGAAGGCGTGACGCCGGACGCCGGCGAAGTGCAAACCGGGATCAGGCAGCTGGCCCCGGCAGATGGCAGCAGGGTCGAGTCCGGTCGGCCCCTGATCCAGGCGGGCTGGTCCGGTGCAGTTACCCGTGAACAAATTTCCCTTCGGGTCGATGCAACGGATGTCACCAGTCTGTCGGATGTCAGTGCGAACGCCGTGAGCTACACGCCGATTTTAACGCTTGCCCCGGGAGAGCACACGGTCGAGCTTTCGCTGGCGGGCGAGGTGACTCGCTGGGCCTTCAGCATTGGGCCACCAACGGAGCAGCCTGCGGAGGATGCCGGGCAGGATGCCGAACAGACCGAAGAAAGGCCTCCGGCCACAGTGCAAGCCACGCGTGAGTGGGTGTTGAATGCAGAGACTGGCGTCACTGTGTTCGGCGGTGACACGAGCACCGGAGGGGAAGTCAAGGTGGACCAGGTCCCGCTGGCGCTCTCCGGTCAGGTCGACTATGACAGCAAGCGTTCCTCATTGCAGTTAAATGCCGATTCTTCCGTGATACAGGAGATCGAACGTGAACGTCGCACGTTACAGGACAACGCCAGCTGGGTAATCGATTCAGAGACAGAGAGAGGGGGGAACACGGCAGGACTGAAGATCGGTTACACAATGCCCGGCTTTCTGGACCAGGCGGAATTCCTCAGCGCGGGCCAGACGCGTGGTGGCGTGGAGGCAAGCGTCTCGCGTTCTTCTATCTTGAAAGCCTCAATGTTCCACTCTTTCGAACCCGAAGTGGGTAATGTGACCAGTGGCGACTTCGACACCGAGCAGACGTTCCGTGGCGGCGCCTTCGAAATTGGCGGTGGTGCGAAGCCTTACATGCTCCGTTTGGTCGGTATCGACGTCCAGGAGAAGGGCGCCGATACGGGCGGTGAAGGATCATCCTACGGTTTCATAGGGACCTATGCGCTTGCCCCCGGCAGGGCCCTGATCTTTGAGGGGACCCGCGGTGAATTCAACCCGGCACCCGGCAGTCTCGATATTGCCAGGAGCGGCAACGCCGGGCGAATCGGCCTGCTATTCAGCGGTCATAGTTACGATTACGCAATCAGTACGCGTCATATCGACGCTGATTACGTCAACCCGGCCAACCGGGGGTTTACGGACGGTGGACGCAGTGACCGGGACGAGCTGGAGGGGAATTTCTTAAAGCGCTTCGATCGCAGCAGTATGGATGTACGACTGCTCTACCAGGAGGGAGGGGGTGCCTCCGGCCCCAAGGCCCACGCCAGATCGGCGGCGGTCGCTTATACACGCCTGCCCAGGACGGACTTCACGTACACGATGTTGGGGAACCTGGCGACGAGTCAGGCCGGCGACGTGATTGACCAAAGGGACTATGGCATCGGAATTACGGCAAATGAAACCCGCGATAGCCTCGGGTTCTACGAGTTATTGTCCGTGCAGTGGCATAAAGACGATATCTCTTCTGCTGCTGACACCACGACGATTAATGCGAACATCAGCATGAACGGTCCGCTGTCAGAGAATCTACTATTCGCGGCATCTCTCAACGCCACGCGCATCGTGGCGGACCCGGCCGTAGGTGACACGGATGTACTCACCCTGTCGGTTCAGCCTGCATTCACTATTCTGGATCCTTCCCTTGCTTTCAGTCCGTTCGCATCCTATACCGTGACCATGAATGACATCGAGGATAACGTCACCACCGAGCAATACATGTTCAATATGGCCTGGACACCTCGGTGGGGAGACGAAAGACTTGCCTTGAGTTTTTCGGCCGGCTGGGGCCGTACGCGCGGTGTTCAGGGCGCAGACTCCGACTTTCTTGCTGACTACAGTGCCGGTTTGATCTATCGCTGGGGCCGCTCCGGACGCAGGGAGTCGCAGGGTATCGAGGTTTTACCTGGCGAGCCTTATTGAACAGTATCTTCCGTGGACAGACCATGAATTATTTGTCTTTCTGCAATCTCTCGAATACTGACAGGCCGTGCCTCGCATTGCTCGCCTTCATTGCCAAGAGATTGGGATCATAGCGATGTAAGAAAGCCGACGACTAGCGGGTAAATATTGGCACCCCGGGACGGGCTCGATCGAACATCCTGGTTGGCCGCAGTAACTGACGTCTCTAAGTGTCACCCATATGACCCGGTGACTCCGGGTGCTGGCACCCAGATGTACCCCTCCGAGGTGTCACCGAAAACCCTATGCCTGGCGCCGATCGCATACAATCCGGCAATGTACAGGCATATGATCGCATCGAGCATATCCTCGTTGGACTTCAGTGCTTTCCCGCGCAGTGCGTCGATGTGGGCCGGGTCGATGATTTCTCGAAGGTTTGATCCGAGCTGCAAGGGCAGGCTGGCGCTGTTGGACAGGCTCGATATAAGACTCGCCAGCTGTTTCTGGCCGGACTTCTTCTCGGTGACGCGTCCCTTCTTGTATTTCAGCCTCTGAGTCAGGCCGAATATCTCGATGATCGCTGGATGCGGATAGCACTCAATCTGCCATTTCTCTGCGCCTAGATGCTTGAAGCCATGCTCCTCCAGCTTCCTGGACAACGCCACACTGGCCGCGGCGGGGTACAGGGTGAGATTGGACGCGTGACATGAGGCACCCATCTTGCCGTAATGAACTGACAGCTCACGCTCGCAGACCCTCTGGCCGGTGACATTCGGGATGATCAAGGACGCGTCGATGGCGACACCGGTAAGTCCGTTGATGTCCAGAAGCCTATTGACGATGCCATCCACAGTTAGAACGGAGGCGTCGGCATGGGTGACATGAAGGAAGCCACCATCATATGCGCCAACAGCGATGGCGGTCGGGTTCTTGGTGCACGCCCATGCGAGATCGATGCCTGCAAGTATCATGGCTTCAATTACATGGCTGTGGCGTTTTGACAGTACTCCTGAATCCGAGCATGGTGATATGGGGGAGATTGATCATGTTGAGGGGCCGCCTCCCCAGTCGAACGAACACCGGACACCGGGCCGTACAGCCCGCCTGACCGCTCAGGCGATGCGGGAGACGAGCGGGATCGCGGCGACCGAGGCGAGCAGCGCCACGAAGAAGACGATCATCACCAGCCTGAAGCGGCAGGGAAAGCGTTTCGTGCAATGCCTTGTTCTTTCAAAAATCGACATATCGGTCATCCAGTAAGGTCGGCACGGTGTTGTTGACCGGGCATGAAAAAACCACCTCGCGGTGGCCTGTCCAGCGTTCTGCAAACAATT
>JBATJF010000422.1:0-12616 GCA_049668345.1 Gammaproteobacteria bacterium | reverse complement strand
TCGCGCATCAAGGTCATGGCACGGCTCGACATCGCCGAAAAGCGCCTGCCGCAGGACGGCCGTATCTCGCTGCGGGTGGCGGGCCGTGCCGTGGACGTGCGTGTCTCCACGCTGCCGTCCGGCAACGGCGAGCGTGTCGTGCTGCGCCTGCTGGACAAGCAGGCCGGGCGGCTTGATCTCGAACAGCTCGGCATGTCCGCCGCGTCCCGGGATGAGATCGATATACTGATCAACAAGCCGCACGGCATTATCCTCGTCACCGGCCCGACCGGTTCCGGCAAGACCACCACGCTGTATGCGGCGCTGGGCCGGCTCAACAACAAGCGGCGCAATATCATGACCGTCGAGGACCCGATTGAATATTACCTCGACGGCATCGGCCAGACCCAGGTGAACACCAAGGTCGACCTGAGTTTTGCCCGCGGCCTGCGCGCGATCCTGCGCCAGGACCCCGACGTGGTGATGGTCGGCGAGATACGCGACCTGGAAACGGCCGAGATTGCCGTGCAGGCCAGTCTCACCGGCCACCTGGTGTTTTCCACCCTGCATACCAACAGCGCCGTCGGTGCAGTGACCCGCCTGCGTGACATGGGCGTCGAACCCTTCCTGCTGTCGTCCAGCCTGGTCGGTGTGCTCGCACAGCGCCTGGTGCGCGTGCTGTGCGATGACTGCAAGGATCCCTACACCGCGGGCCAGGCCGATTGCGCGGCCATGGGTATTGCCGCGGACAACCCGCCGACCCTGTTTCGCACGCATGGTTGTCCAACCTGCAACCAGCTTGGCTATCGCGGGCGTACCGGCATCTATGAGCTGGTGACACTCAACGATGCCATGCGCGCCATGATTCACGACGGCGCCGGCGAACTGGAACTGGAACGCGAGGCACGCCGGAAATCGCCGAGCATCCGCCAGGACGGCTGGCGCAAGGTGCTGGATGGCATCACCTCGGTCGAAGAGGTCCTGCGCGTGACGCAGGGCGACTGATCGACAGTCCCGCGTGCTGCCTGCCGCCAGCAACCGAACGCCCATGATCCCGGTCCGGCCCGGAGCCTGCTGACCGGTGGGTGCCTTCGAATATACGGCGCTGGATGCCAGGGGGCGCGAAAAGAAGGGCGTCGTCGAGGGGGATGCGCCGCGCCAGGTGCGCCAGCAGCTGCGTGACCAGGGCCTGGTCCCGGTCGAGGTGCAGGAGGTCGCGCAGCGCGAGACGCGTACGCATGGCCGACCGTCCCTGCTGAAGCGGGGCATCAGCGCTACCGACCTTGCCCTGATCACCCGCCAGCTCGCGACACTGGTGCGTGCCGCGTTGCCGCTGGAGGAGTGCCTGCGTGCCGTTGCCCAGCAAACCGACCGGGCGCGCCTGAAGAGCATGCTGCTGGCAGTGCGCTCGCGGGTGATGGAAGGACATACCCTGGCCTCCGGCCTGTCCGATTTCAAGCACGTCTTTCCCGAGCTGTACCGAACAACGGTCGAGGCCGGCGAGCAGTCCGGGCACCTGGACCGGGTGCTGGAACGGCTCGCCGATTACACCGAGAATCGACAGCAGATGCGTCAGAAGATCCAGCTGGCGGTGTTCTACCCGGCCATGCTGACCATCGTCGCCATCCTGGTGGTCGGCGGTCTGATGACCTATGTCGTGCCGCAGGTGGTGCAGGTGTTCGAGAACATCGGGCAAGGCCTGCCGGCGCTGACTCGCGGCCTGATCGCCGTCAGCGACTTCATGCGCAACCAGGGCCTGCTTCTGCTCGGTCTGCTGGTACTGCTGGGTGTTGCCGTGTCCTGGTTGTTGCGCAGCGAGGACAACCGGCGGCGCTTTCATCGCATGCTGCTGCACGTGCCGCTGGTCGGTCATCTGGTAAGTGGTCTCGAGACCGGGCGTTTTGCGCGCACCTTCAGCATCCTTACCGCCAGCGGCGTCTCGGTGCTGGAGGCCATGCGTATCTCCGGGTCGGTGATTACCAACCTGCCGATGCGCGATGCGGTCAACGAGGCTGCGGCACGCGTTCGCGAGGGTGCCGGCATTGCCGCCTCACTCGAAAACAGCGGTTACTTCCCGCCCATGACCGTGCATCTCATCGCCAGCGGCGAGGCGAGTGGCAAGCTGGAAGAGATGCTGGAACGTGCCGCCATCAACCAGGAGCGGGAGATCGAGACCATGATCGCCGCGGTCATGGGCCTGTTCGAACCGCTGCTGATCCTGGTGATGGGTGGTGTGGTGCTGGTGATCGTGCTGGCGATCCTGCTGCCGATTTTCGACCTCAACCAGCTGGTACAGTGACCGGCGTGGCATCAGCCGGCCGCGGGCCTGTGTAGACGGGTGAACACCGGCGCGTAGCCATCAAGGATCAGGAAACAGCCCGGGAACAGATCGTACCGGTCCGTGGCCGGCTCATGCGACAGGGTGGTTAATAGCCGCCTGCGGCCATGTCGATGGTGCCCGGGATCGCACCGATGCGCTCGATGCCCGTGTTTATAGTGCCGTCCGGGTGCAGGTCCAGCCAGCGGTAGCCGGGCGCGGTGATATCCAGGGCGAAGCCGGCGCTGTGGGGCAGGAACTGGATGCAGGTGGAGGGCGAGGACAGCAGCATGACGTCCCCGCGCCGGGTCGACAGTTCCTGGTGCACGTGCCCCCACAGGATCGCCCGCACCTGCGGGTGACGGTCAATCACGGCGAAGAAGGCCTCCGGGTTGTCGACCGCCATGGTATCCAGCCAGCGGCTGTCCATCGGCACCGGCTGGTGATGCAGGCATACCAGGGTATGTGTAGCCGGCGCTGCCTGCAGATGCCGCTCCAGCATCGACAGCGTGTCCTCCGTCAGGTGGGCGCCTTCGCTGCCGGGTATGGTTGAATCCAGAAAGATGAAATGCCAGTCGGCATGGAATGTATGTTCGACGAAGCGGCAATGGCCCTCGTTACCCGACAGCTGCAATGCCTGCGATTCATCGTGGTTGCCTGGCAGGCAGTAGACCGGCACACCGATGCCGTTCATGTTCGTGAAGAAGCGCTGATAGGCGCTGCTGGTACCGTCGTGGGCGAGGTCCCCCGTGGCCAGCACGAGGTCGGCCGGCTGCTCCCGGTCCGCGACGGCTGCCAGCACGGCCTGCAGCGAGTGTTCGGTATTGAGTCCGAGCAGGCAGCCGTCGCTGCCGGCGAACAGGTGCGTGTCGGTAATCTGCAGCACTCTGACGGTGTGTCCGGCTGCCGGCTGTAAATCGTTCATCCCCATACCTGTCGCTATCCGCGGTTCATTATCGTTTGTGTGCTGTTCGGGCATCGGGTTCGTGCTGTCCCGCAGCATTCCGATGCCCGCTGTAACAGCGCCCGCTGCCGCCGGTACTACAGGTCACATCGTGTATCTTTACAAAACGGCGGCGCTTTGTCATGCGGGCTAGTCCAGCGCCTTGTAGAAGACCTTTGAATTGCGCTGGTAGTTGTAAAGCGCCTTTTTTCTGGCGGGCAGGTGCGACAGGTCGCCCGGCAGGAAGCCGCGCTCCCTGAACCAGTGCGCCGTATGGGTCGTCAGCACGACCAGCTGTTTGATCCCGTTCCGCACCGCCCGGTGCTCGACAGCCTGCAGCAGCGCGTCCCCGCGTCCCTCGTTGCGGTAGTCGTCATGCACGGCGAGGCAGGCAAGCTCGGCCTGGGTGCGCTTGTCGCCGGGATAGAGTGCCGCGCAGGCGATGATGGTGCCATCGCGCTCGATAACCAGGAAGTGACCGATTTCCATTTCCAGCAGCTCGCGTGAACGCCTGACCAGGACACCCTGTTGCTCAAGCGGCTTGATCAGTTCCAGCACTCCGCCGACGTCATCGATGGTGGCATCGCGCAGGCCCTCGAAGGGGTCGGCGGTAATCAGCGAACCGAGTCCGTCACGGGTAAACAGTTCCAGCAACAGCGCGCCGTCCTGCTGCCGGTCGAGCAGGTGCACGCGCCGCACACTGCCGCGGCAGGCCTGGATCGCGCTGTGCAGCTGCCGGCGCATGGTTTCACTCAGTTGCCGCCGGCCGTCCAGCAGCGCCTGCGCTTCGTTGATGGTCAGCTGCGCAATCAGGCGCCTGCGCCCGTCGCGCAGTTTCTCGCCCTCGTTCAGCAGCACCAGCTTGTCGGCCTGCAGCTCGATGGCGGTGGCGGTAGCGACTTCCTCCGCGCTCAGGTTGAACACCTCGCCGGTCGGCGAATAGCCAAGCGGCGAAAGCAGCACGATGCGCCGGTCGGCGAGGTGTTGCCGGATCGCCGCTCCGTCGATGCGTCGTACCTCGCCGGTATGACAATAGTCGATGCCGTCGCGCACGCCGAGTGGCCGCGCGGTGACGAAGTTTCCCGAGCTGACGCCGATACGCGCGCCGGACATCGGCGTGTTGGCAAGCCCCATCGAGAGCAGCGCCTCGATTTCCACGCGCACCGAGCCGGCGGCCTCCTTGACGCAGACCAGCGCGGCGTCATCGGTAATGCGCAGGCCGCGGGCGTATTCCATCTCGATGCCGCCGGCCGACAGCTTGCGCTCGATCTGCGGGCGCGCGCCGTGCACCAGGACCAGCTGGATGCCGAGGCTGTGCAGCAGCGCGACATCGTGAATCAGCCCGGGGAAGTGCGGATCCTCGACGGCCTCGCCACCGAATACCAGCACGAAGGTGCGGCCGCGGTGCGCATGTATATACGGCGCGGAGTGCCGGAAGCTGTCGATGAATTGCCTGTTATGTTCGCTGCTTTTCATGGCGACTGTTATAGCAAGGGGTCGGTGTCGATACAAACGGATTTGATCATCCGGCGCAGCAGGTCGACGGTCGGCTGCAGCCGGTCCAGTGCGAGGTATTCGTCAGGCTGGTGGGCCTGCTCGATATTGCCCGGTCCCAGTATGATCGTGTCCATGCCGAGCTGTTTCAGGTAGGGCGCTTCCGTGGCGAAGGCGACGGCCTCCGGCGCGTGGCCGGTGAGTTGTTCGGCCAGCTGGACGATAGGTGCCGTGGCTGCGGTCTCCATGGCCGGGATGCCTTCAAACAAGGCGTCGAAACCGGCCTCGATGCCGCTGTCCGTCAGCGTTTCGATGACGTGCCGGTGCAGCTCCCCTCGCAGTTCGTGGACGTCCATACCGGGCAACGGGCGCAGGTCGAGTTGCAGTTCGCAGTCGGCACAGATGCGGTTCGGGTTGTCGCCACCGTGGATATGGCCGAGATTGAGCGTCGGCACCGGAACGGCGAACAGCGGATTGTTGTAGCGTGCCTGCAGTTCGTCACGCCAGGTCAGGATGCTGCCGATGACACGATGCATGGCTTCCAGTGCGCTGTTGCCCAGTGCCGGGTTGCTGGAATGTCCGGCGTGACCGTGCAGCCGGATACGTTCCATGAAGATCCCCTTATGCATGCGCACCGGGCGCAGGCCGGTCGGTTCGCCGATGACAGCATGGCGTGCATGCGGGCGCTGCCGCTCGACCAGTGCGCGCGCGCCTGACATGGAGGTTTCCTCGTCGGCCGTGGCCAGTATAACCAGCGGCTCCACCAGATCTGCCGCGCGCAGCCCCCGGCTGGCCTCGATTGCCAGTGCCAGGAAGGACTTCATATCCGAGGTGCCCAGGCCGTACAGGCGCTGATCGGCCTCCGTGAGGCGGAACGGGTCGAAGCGCCATGCGCCGTGATCGTACGGAACGGTGTCGGTGTGGCCGGCCAGCACCAGTCCACCCGGCCCGCTGCCCAGGGTCGCGATCAGGTTTGCCTTGGCCGGTGTGCCCGGCAGCGGGAGAATCTCGACGGCAAAGCCGGCCGTTTCGAGCCAGCCTGCCAGCAGTTCGATGACGGCGCGGTTGCCCTGGTCCAGCGCCGGGTCGACACAACTGATCGATGGGGTGCCGATCAGCCCACCGATCATGTCCAGCAGCGAAGGTGTGTGTGTCATCCTGGTAACCGGCCGTGTCTGCAGGGCTGACTATAACGCATCGATCCGTATGCCGGACAGTCGGGCGATTTGCCCGCTTACTTCGAGATGACCACAAGCTGCGGCTTGCGTGTGTGGGAGAAGCTGCTGAGGGGTTCGGGTCTGGCATAGACATTGCCCTGCAGGAAGTCGACGCCCAGGTCGCGCAGCTCGTTGGCAACCGCGAGTGTCTCCACGTGTTCGGCGATGGTCTGCTTGTCGAGCAGCTGCCCGAGTTCGTTAATCGATCTGACCATCGCATAATCGACCGGGTCGGAGAGTATGTCGCGCACGAATGTGCCGTCTATCTTGAGGAAATCCACCGGCAGTTTCTTGAGGTAGGTAAAGGAAGACAGGCCGCTGCCAAAATCGTCCAGCGTGAAACGGAAGCCGCGACCACGCAAGGTCAGCATGAAGCCGGTCGCTGCAGAGATGTTGGAGATGGCGGCGCTTTCGGTGATTTCGAAGATAATCCGTTCGGGTGGTGCGCCGGTATGTTCCGCGTGGTCGATGATGTATTGCAGCATTTCCCGGCTGACCAGGGTGTGAGCGGACAGGTTGATGGCAATGGTGATCGGCCAGTTGTTAGCGGTGCTGTGCGCTGCCAGCCATTGCAGGGCACGGTCGATGACCCAGCGGTCGATGGCGGTGGCCATGTTGTATTTTTCCGCCGGCGGTATGAATACGCGTGGTGAGATGACGGAACCGTCATCGTCGATCATGCGCAGCAACAGCTCGATATGCTTGCCGGAACCGTTGCTGTCTGCACTGGGGATGATCGGCATGTAGTACAGTTCGAACTGGTCCTGCTCCAGGGCGCGCGTCAGGCGCGAAACCCATTGCATTTCGCTGCGCCGCTGCTGCAGCTGTCGATCACCCAGATAGGCGACCTGTACCTGGTTGCGCCCGGATTCCTTGGCGATGTAACAGGCCGAGTCCGCTGCGCTCATGGTGCTCGCGATATCGGTCGTGGTTTCGTCAATGGGAACCACCCCGATACTGACCCCGAGTGTGAAGGTGCTGTCATGCCAGCTGAAATGAAACTCCACGATCGATTTGAGCAACTTGTTCGCGATGACCACCGCCTTGTCCAGCGGGCAGTTCTCGAGCAGCAGCCCGAATTCGTCACCTCCCAGTCGCCCCAGGGTATCGCGGTGACGCACCGAGCCGAGCAGCAGGCCGGCGAGCTGCTGCAACAGCCTGTCACCGGCTGCGTGACCGCAGATATCGTTGATGACCTTGAACTGGTCGAGATCGAGATACATCAGGGTGTGTGCGGCAGGCAGGGCCTGCGCATTGCGGATGGCGCGCTCGACGCGTTTCTCGAACTCGCGCCGGTTGATGAGGCCGGTCAGTGCGTCGTGCGATGACTGGTAGTTCAGCTGCCTGTTCTTGGATGCGACATAGCGGACAACGACCCGGGCCAGCAGATAGCAGAACAGCAGGGTGACCGCGGTCAGTATGAGCAGCAGGTTTCTCGTGCGCTGATAGTGTGAACGGCTGTTCACCAGTGTCTGTTCGGATGTTCCCAGTTCAAGGTTAACCAGGATATCGAGCTGCTCGAGCATCTGCGCCTGCAACGACGTGGCATTATGCCGGGCCGTTTCGATATCCCGGTCGGCGGCATCTTCCATGACCAGCATGGAAGCGCTGTCGCTGAGCGCCTGTGACAACCGGGTCAGCTGCTGCAGCTGTTCGTGGATGACCGATTCCTGCCGGGTCATGCCCAGGCTGACCAGGCGTTCCCTGGCGGCACGGTATTTCCCGGCATAGCCGATGAAGCGCTGGTATTCCTCGTCGCGATCGAAGATGTCGCGTGCCAGTTGCATCTTCTTGAGACTGTCGGCACGCAGCCGGATCGCATCGCGCATGTCGTTTGCGGCGGCTGTTTTGGCGTTGGTCACCTCGACGAGTGTCGTCATGCGCGTGTTGATGGTGTGCATCTGCGTCAGCGCAATGGAGGCGAGTGCGAACATCAGTCCCAGGACAGCCATTACACCCAGCGTAATCAGGGTCCGGGTCTTATCCTTCATGCGCTGGTGTGGCTCCCTGACTGGTCCGGAAATGGGGTGATCGGGATTTCCCCCTGCAGGGAGATATCCTCGAAAGGATCGGCCGGGAGGGCGGGGACTTGAAGGCAGCGGATCATGTCCTGCCGCAAGGGCCGGGCCGTGTCAGGCGTGCAGGTTTGCGCGTATTCCGGTGCCTGGCAGAGCAGGCTGAACAGCAACGCCGGGCCGGGCCGCTGGCGTATTTCTTTCATGATGCCCGGGGTCCCCGTAAACGGGGATACGGAAATCTCTCGCCTTCAGGTGATGGACGACTCTGTGCAGAATAGAGTGAGACGTGAATCGTGAAATGTGAATAGCGGCTGCGATGCTGAATGGCCTCGAAACCCACACAAGGATACGGCACCAAACAGGTAGGGTGCGTTCTACGCACCGGCAGCGGTGCACAGAGTGCACCCTGCAAAAATAACGGCCACGGAATCCACGGAAGAACGCGGAAAAATCAAATGCATCCCGTCTTCTTGCGGAGGGTGTTGCAAAAGGTGTTCATGTGATCGCAGGGTGCGCTGTTCGCACACTTGATCAGTGCGTGCCCGGCATGCTATTCCCGTTCCCCGGCGTTCCCTGGGGAGGGGGTTGAATCGGCTGCAAAAATTGATCAATCCGGCTTCAGCCGGTGGCGTAGTCGCTGCCCCGTGCAGAACAGGATATTCGACTGACAGCTCGCCTGTCCGTTGCCGCGTCAGGCATAGGTCCCGCAACGCAGATTGGAAGGCAAGGCCTCGTGGATGCGTTCGGGTGGATCCAGCTTCAGGCTGTTCATGACCGCGATGAAACGTTCGCGACTCACGCCGTTGCCGATGCGGCCGTTGGAGGTTTTTTCCACGCCGATGGTGGATGACATACGATCTGCCAGGCCGTGGCCGGGATACACAACCGTTTCGTCCGGGAGGGTGAACAGGCGTTGTACGATCGAGTCATACAGCAGTCCGGCGTCGCCGGACTGGTAGTCGGTGCGTCCGCAGCCATTGACCAGCAGGGTATCACCGGTAAAAACCGTGCCCGGTATCGAATAACAGATATCGCTGTTGGTATGGCCGGGGGTGTGAAGGATGTTCAGCCTGGCGCTGCCGAGCGGTATGAAGTCGCCGTCCTTGACCAGCACGTCGGCGCACCTGGCGAGGCTGTTCTCGTGCACCACCACGATGGAATTGAAGACCTGCCTCAGGTAGCCCGAGCCGGTCACGTGATCGGTGTGGACATGGGTTTCCAGCGTGTACCTGAGTTTCAGCCCGAGTTGCCACACCAGGTGAATATCACGCCGGGCCATGTCATGGACCGGGTCGATGATCGCCGCCTCGCGACTGGCGGCATCCCATAGCAGGTAGCTGAATGTGGAACTGGCGTCATCGTACAGTTGACGGATTTCCATGGTGGCGGTTCCTGTGCTTCAGTTGCGGGTGCGCGGTTACGCTCCCGATCCGCTGCCGCGCGCGAACGGGGCGCGCGGCAGCACTGTCATGGGTTGCTCCCTGTATGCGGGCGTTGTTCACGGCACGCCGGCTACCGCTGCTCCCGGTCATTCGCGTCGTCCTTGCGCGCGGAGGAAGCCGGGGTGTTCGTGATGCAGTTACGGTACAGGCACGAATACACGAATGCGCCCAGCGCAACCAGAAACACCAGCAGTGAAAGCAGACTCAGGTTGTCGAAGTACATGTTGCACCTCCTCGATGTTAAGAACATCGTTAAATAAGCAACTGCTTATATACTACCCCCGCGTCTGGCCGGTTGCAAGATTTTTCTCAGCGATTGAATGCATATAAGCTACTGAATTAGAATATAAATGTGATATGGTGCGTGACAATGTTTTGACGTGTTGGTTGTTTGTTCGCGTTGCCCGTGATAGCAGCCGGAAGCCTGAGACGCCCGCGTGGGTCCTCCGGCTCCGCGGCGGAGGCGTCCGGCAGTCAGGCAACTGCCTGTTTCGGGGCCGGCCGGTCCCTCTGTATAGTTAGCAGTCCGCTGCCACCCTTACTGTCTGATACAACCGGAGCAAAGCATGACCAAGTCGCTGAACCGCTACAGTTCACGCATTACGCAACCCAAGTCACAGGGCGCATCGCAAGCCATGCTGCATGGCACGGGACTGACGGATGCCGACATGGACAAGGCGCAGGTGGGCATTGCCAGCGTCTGGTACGAGGGCAATACCTGCAACATGCATCTCAACGACCTGGCCGCCAGGGTTCGCGAAGGTGTGATTGCGGCAGGGCTGGTCGGCATGCGCTTCAATACCATCGGTGTCAGCGACGGTATCTCCATGGGTACCGAGGGCATGAGTTACTCCTTGCAGTCGCGCGACCTGATCGCGGATTCCATCGAGACCGTCATGAGCGCGCAGTGGTACGACGCGAACATCTCCCTGCCGGGCTGCGACAAGAACATGCCGGGCTGCCTGATTGCCATGGGTCGCCTCAACCGGCCGGCGCTGATGATCTACGGCGGCACCATCAAGCCCGGTCACTACCACAACCAGACGCTGGACATCGTGTCCGCGTTCCAGAGCTACGGCGAGTTCATCGCCGGCAAGATCGACGAGGACATGCGCCGCAACATCGTCGACCACGCCTGTCCGGGGCCGGGTGCCTGTGGCGGCATGTACACGGCCAACACCATGGCGTCCGCCATCGAGGCAATGGGCATGTCCCTGCCGTACAGTTCCTCCACGCCTGCGGTGGATCCGGGCAAGCTGGCCGAGTGCTACAGCGCCGGCAGGGCGGTTCTCAACCTGCTGGAAAAAGACATCAAGCCGCGCGACATCATGACGCGCGAGGCCTTCGAGAATGCCATGGTCATCATCATGGCCACGGGTGGCTCGACCAATGCCGTGCTGCACCTGATCGCCATGGCGCGCGCCGTGAACGTGCCGCTCGGCATCGACGACTTCCAGGCCGTGAGTGACCGCATTCCCTTCCTTGCCGATCTCAAGCCCAGCGGAAAATACGTGATGGAGGACCTGCACAACGTCGGCGGCACCCCGGCAGTGATGAAATACCTGCTTGAGGAAGGTCTGCTGAACGGTGACTGCCTGACCGTAACCGGCATGACCGTAGCGGAAAACCTGCGCAATCTGCCCGGCCTGAAGACGGGGCAGGATGTGTTTCACATGCTGTCAGACCCGATCAAGCCCAGCGGTCACATCCAGATACTCAAGGGCAACCTGGCACCGGGCGGTTCGGTCGCCAAGATCACCGGCAAGGAAGGTCTGTACTTCAGCGGCCCGGCGAAGGTGTTCGATGCCGAGGAAGACATGCTCAAGGCGCTGGAAGCGGGGCGCATCGTCAAGGGCGATGTGGTGGTGATCCGCTACGAGGGGCCGAAGGGTGGTCCGGGCATGCCGGAGATGCTGACCCCGACCTCGGCCATCATGGGCGCGGGGCTGGGCAATGACGTCGCGCTGCTGACCGACGGGCGTTTCTCCGGCGGTTCGCACGGCTTCATCATCGGGCATATCGTGCCCGAGGCCCAGGAAGGCGGGCCGATCGCCCTGGTCCAGGATGGCGATATCATCACCATCGACGCCGGGTCCAGGGTGTTGACCGTCGGCATCAGTGATGCCGAGCTGGGGCAGCGCCGGTCGGCCTGGAAGATGCCGCCCTACAAGGCGGAGCGTGGCACGCTCCGGAAATATATCAGGCTGGTGAAGAATGCCTCGGAAGGCTGTGTAACGGACGAGTAGCCGCTGCCGCTCAGAACGTATCCCAGCTCGATTTCTTGCGCCAGCGGATGCGCGGAATGATCAGGCCGACGACGATGCCAAGCAGTACCACGCCGGCACCGACCATGAACCAGTCGCGTGCGGTACGGTCGCGCAGACCCTCGTTCTCCTGCTGCAGCGTCTGCATGTCGCGCTCCAGTGACACGACCCGGGATTTCAGTTCCTTGTTCTCGGAGTCGATGGCCAGCGCGCTGGACGCGGTACGCTTGATCTCCGCCAGGTCCTGGCTGACCTTGCGATTCTGCCCGCTCAGCCCTTCGAGTTCCTTCGCCAGCGCATTCTTTTCTCCGCTCAGCGCCGCCATGGCGGTTTCCAGCTTGCGCTTTTCCAGCTCCATTTCCGCGAGGTTCTTTTCCGCACTGGCCAGACGATCGCGCGCCGCCGCAGTCTTCATCAGGTAGCGCGACAGCACCCAGCCTTCCTTGCCGCTCTTGGTGCGCACGCGCGTATAACCCGCGTCCTTGTCGACCTCCAGCACCTCCAGGGGTGTACCGCTGGACAGCATGCGGGTAATGCTGAAGCTGTTGCCCTTGCCGCTGCGCATGGTGATTTCCAGACTGTCGCTGACATAGCTGGTTTCGGCGCGGGCACTGCCGGCCAGTAGCAGGGATATACAGAGGATGACACGTAGCTTGTTCACCGCGGCTCCGGGGCTGCAATAATCAGAGGCGGCTATTCTAGCCGATCCGCCCGCCCGCCGGTCAAACCCCGTCGCCTGCCGGCAGGCGGCAACCCCGGGCAATGTCTGCAGGGGTGCTCATCGCTGCGGCAGACGCGGTATATTATCCCGTGCCTGAATGATGAGGGGCTGCGCCCTGTGGAAATAGATCCTGTTACACACCGCCTGCGTGGCGCCCGCCAGCTGGAGTCGCCGAACTGCGACGAGCGGCCGGCGGGTTGCAGGCCCGAGCTGATCGTCAT
>JBATJF010000421.1:0-5416 GCA_049668345.1 Gammaproteobacteria bacterium | reverse complement strand
GTCCAGCGGATGCCATCGAGTGCGTCGTAGGTATTATCCTGGGCCAGGATCTTGGTCTCGCCGGTCTTCAGGTCCACCACGGACACGGCACCACCCTCCGGCTGACCGCGTACCTCATGCGTGCGGTACATGTAACGGCCGGCTTGCTTGCCCGTCTCGTTGACGGTGTTCATGTCATGCCAGTCGTCGCGGCCACCGTCGTAGATGTTCAGTTCGCTCTCGTCGGACACCACTGCCTGTTCAAAGCCAGGCGGCAGTTTCCAGGGTGCTGACGGATCCCAGTTGCTGGAATCCGCCGAAGAATCAATCGGTTTGAAGTTGAAGCCGTGGTTGCCATCGGCCGCGGCCGTGCCGGAACACAGGATGGCGGCCGTGATTGCCGTGGCCAGGAGTTTGCGCTTGGTCATATGCATTAATCCTCATATTTGCAAAGTACTTCAATGATGCGCGGTCCGTCGCAACACCATGCTGCGTGCGGACACACGTCCGGATATCGAGCAAGCGGCACTCTAGCGGCGGGGTGTTATTCTTTTCTGACAGGGATGTGACAAATTCGTGAATCGGGAGATTTCGTGGGTATGCACGCGGACTTGCCGGCAGGTCCGAAAGGCTGGCATGGAGGGCGCAGGCGAAACAGTGAATAAACGCAGTCTGTCCCGGTTATTCAGCAGCAGTATCAACAGCGGCTTTACCACCGGTTGGTATTATGCTTTTCGGGTCCATGGCATGCCGCGTTTTGATGATGACCTGATGCGTCGTTTCTCCGGAGTGGGCAAGCGGGCAGAGAGCGCGGCATGGTCTTACCCTTTCCGATGCAGGCATTCATCGGCGTGCCGCATGCAGTTCAGACACGGCTACCGGGAAGAAAACGCAGCTCCGGTCGCCGGGGGCCGGCCTGACTACAACCCGGTCACCCATACCCCCACGTCGAGGCTCGCGCCAGGGGGGCCGACGAACGAACCGGCTATCGGCGGCACGGATTCGGGCAACCGCGCCACCGCAACGGCGATGTGATTGGTACCCGCGACTTCCCCGATGGTGGGATCAAAACCCTTCCAGCCTGCACCCGGCAGGAAGACTTCGGCCCACGCATGGGTCGCACCGTAATTGGCCGATGAGGGCGGCGAGTTGAGGTAACCGCTGACGAATCGCGCTGCGAAACCCAGGCGCCGCGCGGCCTCGATGAACAGGTAGGCGGAGTCGCGGCAGGAACCGGTGCTGCAAGACAGTGTTTCCAGTACGGACTGGACTCCCGGCTCCTCGCGCAGTTGATACTGCAGCGACTGTTGTATATGGACGCCAAGGCGCTGCAACAAGGCGTAAGTCTGGATTCGTTCACCCGGCTGCCAGAAGCCTGCAATCCATTCATTGAGCTGTTCATTGGCTTCCGGCTCGGTGATATTCATATAGGGCGACAGTACAACCCATTCCTCCGGTTGGTAGGCGAACGGGTAATCAATCGCGTAATCGGCCACCAGAAAATCGAGCGGGGCCTGGTTGTATTGCCGAAGAATGACTTCACTCTCGATCAACAGCTGGCTGGCGGGCGAATCGAAGGATGCTACCGCAACAGAATTATCCTCGGCATCACGGTGCCAGCGCAGGGTGGCCGTCGGTGTTATCTTGAGGGTTGAGGATTCGATGCGCAGCTCATGGCCTTCCTTCGGACGCAGGCGCAGAGTGTGCGGCTCGAGACGAACCGGGGCGTTGAAGTTGTAGTACGTGCGATGAAGAATCTTATAGCGCTGCATGGTTCAACCTGCTCGCTGTTTCAAGCGGCCTCGTGCATGTGATTCGTGAAATCAGGCGTGATCCGGAGCCGGTTCAGGCTGGTGCTGGTCAAAACAGGTATCAAGCCCGGGTATTCCCCGATTGTACACGCAATGCGAGGAACCCGGTGAGGCAGTGATCTCCAGCTGATTGTTCATATAGACCAAAGGATTGCTTCGCTGGTCGCTCCCGGCATGGCCCCGGCAGTCTCCCGACCGCTGCATGGTCTCGCCTTCTTCCCGTACACCGCGCATGCGATGAGGGATGTATGGCGGGGTCAGGGGCCCGCGGCTTCCGTAACAGCCAGATAGGCCAGCGTGTTCGGGTGGACATTATCCATCGGCGGGTTTGACAGCCATGCCCATTCCGAATGCTGCACGGCCGGAAGATCATCTGTGTTGAAGGCCCGCTTCACGATATAGGCCAGCACGACATAGTGCGTGGAAATACCGTCCACCTCTGCGAAGTTGGTGTCGTAGAAGTGCTCGTACACCCCCGCGAAGCGCACGTTGTCCATGGTGATCGCGACACCGAGTTCTGCTTCCGAGATGCGCGCCAGCGCACGGGCCAGCGTCTCGTCCTTGCGGATTCTGCCGCCTGGCACGAACCACGTCCCCTTCGCCGGCTCGTTCACGCGCCTGCCAACCAGGATGTGGCTGTCCCGGTTGCGCACGATAAGGTCGATGGAAACCAGCGGCGTGTGGCGGACGACTTCGAGAAAGGTGGAGTTGGTGCGTTTCACTGTAAGATTTCCGGGTCAGTATTGTTGAGGATGCAGTTCCGGTGCGTCAGGCGGGTTGCTGCAGGTTCGGCATGCCGGATTGTGCGCAGGAGCGGATGCCGGTTCCAGCCCCGCTATCCCTCCAGATCTTCGTAAACCTCATCCGTAAACCGGGGCGTGCAGATGGCCAGAAACACCAGGTCCTCCGTGCCGATGTTGCTGATGCGCTGGTGACACAGCGGCGGAATCAATACGACGTCGCCGCTGGTCACTTCCTGCGGCGGCAGTTCACCGACCTCCACAAGCCCCCTGCCACTGACGATGCAGTAGCGCTCGAAGGTTCCCCTGAGCCGGTGCCAGCGGGTCGTGACCCCGGGTTCCACGCGTGCCCGGGCGATGGATGCCGCCGGGTCATCGCCAGTATTGGATGTCTCGGTGATGTAGCACCTTTCGTCGGTATAGAACTCATCGGCAAGGTGCTGGTGTCTGATGGATTCCTTCATCTGGTATGCCTGTTCGCACGAAAAGCTCATTAGATTGCTGATCGAGTATCGTCCCCGGTTTCTGCGAGTATCAAGCCGGGTAATGCGATGCAGGCACTTCACTCACCGGACTCATCCTGTTCTTCCTGGCTCAACTCCAGCAGAGCAACGGTCTGAACTGCATTGCCTGCGATCCCCCGAATCGAGTGATACATGTGATTGGTATTCAGCAGGACTTTGTGTATCTGCTTTTCACGCTTTTTCCAGATGCCCTGCATGGAGCGTTTCTCCGACTCCAGGTCTGTGTGCATTTGCGTAAATCCTTCAACGATCGCTTCCACCTGGAGCCGGAATTCGTTGCTGGTGAGGAAGTCATAGAGCATGCCCATCTTCTCGCCCTTGTTTTCCTGGGTCGTGATGGCACGGCTGATTTGAATAATCGATTCGCGCAGTACGGTGCAGAGTCCCTTGAATTCGTCGAATGTACAGATCCAGATTCCGTCCCTGAGCCCCATGCGCTCCATGTCGGAGGGCATGACCTCCGTTACCAGAACGCCGATATTCGCGTTCTTCTCACGGATGTCGGCCTTGAACTTCTCGATCCAGGCCGGCTGGAACGCCTTGGTGCGCTTGCTCTCGTAGTAGATCGAGCCGCAGTTCTGCCGCGTTCGGGTGTTGACGATCTGCAGGCAGTCCGCGCCCTGTGCGCCCTTCTTGATTTCCTCGATGGTGTCGAGCGGAAACTGGCCGGCCAGCCAGTCCTCGATCACCAGCTCCTGTGCCTCCCCCTGGCGCTGCATCGAGCCCTGTTCCGCCTTGCGATGCGCCTCCTGGAGCTGGTCCTTGAGCTGCCTGATCACCAGCTCCTGCTCGGATAGTTTCATCGTCGCCTTTTCAACTTCGGCCTTCCTGATCTTCTCCCGCTCCTGCACGAGCTGCGCATTCAGCTTCTTCTGGCTCTCCAGCTCGATCGCGTCACGCAGCTCATCCTTTTCCCGCTTGAGCCGCTCGATCTCGGCTTTCGACTTGTTCAGTTCCTTGACCTGTTCGGACTTCGTGGCCAGCTCGGATTCCAGGTCCTTGATGCGCCCGGCCTGCTCATCCTCCAGCCGCTTCCTGAGCGATGCCTCCAGCGCCTTCTTCTCATGGCCGATCCCCTGCTCGACCATCCGCGCGACCTTCTCCTCGATCCCGAATTTCTCCTTCGCCAGCTTCTCCCGCTCCGCCTGCAGCAGGTCTTCCTGCGCCTGGTATTTCTGCCTCTCCTTCGCCAGCTGGTCGTTGTACTTCTTTTTCAGCTCTTCATCCAGTTGATGGTAAAGAATCTCGTTTACGTCGATATTGAATCCGCAGTTGGGGCATTCAATTGTATTCTTGTCCTGGCTCACGGGATCTCCCAAAACTGTTGCAGCGGATTTGACTGGTCGTGGAGGGGCGCGGGCATGCTCGCATCATGCGGACGAAACTGTTCGCGGGCAAGGTCCGCTGCCTGCAGGCAACCCGGTCATTCTTCGCTTGTCCTCGTTCCTGCGCGAAAGTATTTCGTCAGTCCTGCTTCAGCCCCTTGATGCTCTCCGCGACGGCGGCGTATTCAAAGGCATCGGAGAAAAAGCGCGATTCGTCCAGGCCGTGCTGCATGAACAGATCGTGGCCGGCATGCACCATCACCGGTGGCCCGCTCATGTAGACGTCGTGCCCGGACAGGTCGGGGTACTGTTTGATCACCTCGTCGGTGACGAAGCCCGTCGCGCCGGTCCAGTTATCATCATCCTGCGGTTCGGACAGCACCGGCGTGTAGCGGAAGTCGGGATGCTCCTTCAACCACTGCTGCGGCAGCGTATCCAGATACAGGTCGCGTTTGGCGCGCACGCCCCAGAACAGGTGCAGCGGCTTGTCGATGCCGATCTCGAAGGCATGTTCCAGGATGCCCTTGATGGGCGCGAAGCCGGTGCCGCCGCCAATCAGGATGGCCGGGCGGTTCGACTCCTCGCGCAGGAAGAAGGTGCCGAGCGGGCCGCGGATGCGCCACATGGCCTTTGCCTTCATGCTGTGGAATACCTGGTCGGTGAACAGTCCACCCTCGACGTAGCGGATGTGCAGCTCGATGAACCGGTCGTCGTGCGGCGCGTTGGCGATGGAGAAGGCGCGCGGCTCGTGGTCCTTGATCAGCACGTCGATGTACTGGCCGGCGAGAAACTGCATGCGGTCATTGGCCGGCAGCTTCAGGTAGATGCGGATCACGTCGTGCGCCAGGTGCTCGAGTTTTTCCACGCGGCAAGGCAGGGTCTTGACCTCGATATCGCGCGCCGCGTCGACCTCGCGCACCACGATCAGCAGGTCGCTGGCGGCCCGAGCCTGGCAGAACAGCGCCTTGCCGGCCGCGGCATCCGTTTCGTTCAGGGCCGGCGGCGTGCCGCCGGGATAGGCCACCGTGCCGCTGGCC
>JBATJF010000420.1:0-1939 GCA_049668345.1 Gammaproteobacteria bacterium | reverse complement strand
GAACCGCCCGGCACACGCGCGAGATCCCAGGGATTTTTCACCGGCCCGTAATAACTGGTCTCGTTGGAAGAGCCCATCGCGAACTCGTCCATGTTGGTCTTGCCGATCATGACCGCGCCGGCGTCCGCCAGGCGGCGCGTGACGGTGGCGTCGTAGGGCGCGGGGAAGTTGTCCAGCATGCGCGAGCCGCAGCTGGTCTTCACACCCTTCGTGCAGAAAATGTCCTTGTGGGCGAACGGGATGCCGGTCAGCGGCCCGGCATCACCGGCCGCCAGCCGCGCATCGGCGGCATGCGCGGCCTCCAGCGCCTGCGCCTCGGTGACGGTGACGAAGCAGTTGAGCGCCGCGTCGAGACGCCCAACCCGGTCCAGGCAGGCACGCGTCAACTCGACGCTGGAAAAATCGCCCGCGCGCAGGCCGGCGGCAAGTTCGGTGAGACTGCGGCGATACATGGCGCGCTACTCGATCACCTTCGGTACCAGGTACAGGCCGGCCTCGGTCTGCGGCGCCACGGCCTGGAATGCCGTGCGCTCGTCCGTCTCGCTGACGATGTCGGCGCGCAGCCGCTGGCTCGCCTCGAGCGGATGCGCGAGCGGCTCCACGCCGCTCGTGTCCACCGCGTTCAGCTGCTCGACGAACGCCAGGATATCCGACAGGTTGCGCGAGTACGCCGGAACATCCTGCGCCTCGATACCCAGCCGTGCGAGGTGGGCGATTTTTTCAACATCCGCGGCATCAAGTGCCATGCCGGCTCCCTTGCTGGTAGTCTGAAAAACAGGGCCGCAACGGTAGCACAATCGCTGCACGAGAACACCACCACAGGCCGGCGCGGCAACCACCGCGGCGGAGGAATTTCCCGTTATTTTCTTGCCCCGGACCTTCCCCGTTGTTAGATTAGCCGCTTCCTTTTGACCGACTATCACGGATCACTCAAATTTAATGTTGCTTAAAAGCCTGTTCGGGATGTTCTCCAATGACCTGTCCATCGACCTGGGCACGGCTAACACCCTGATTTACGTGCGCGGACAAGGTATCGTCCTGAATGAACCCTCGGTCGTCGCCATCCGCCAGGACCGTGGCCCCGGCGGCCCGAAGAGTATCGCCGCCGTCGGCATCGAGGCCAAACTGATGCTGGGGCGAACGCCGGCCAATATCACCGCCATCCGCCCGCTCAAGGACGGCGTGATCGCGGACTTCACCATCACCGAAAAGATGCTGCAGCATTTCATCCACAAGGTGCATGAGGCGCGTTTCTTCAAGCCCAGCCCGCGCGTGCTGATCTGCGTGCCCTGCGGATCCACCCAGGTGGAACGCCGCGCCATCCGCGAATCCGCCGCCGGCGCCGGCGCGCGCGAGGTGTATCTGATCGAGGAACCCATGGCGGCCGCCATCGGGGCCGGCATGCCGGTCGACGAGGCGCGCGGCTCCATGGTGCTGGATATCGGCGGCGGCACCTCGGAAGTCGCCGTTATCTCATTGAATGGTATAGTTTATTCATCATCGGTGCGGATCGGCGGCGACCGCTTCGACGACGCTATCATTAATTATGTACGGCGCAACTACGGCACCCTGATCGGCGAGGCCACGGCCGAGCGCATCAAGCACGAGATCGGTTCCGCCTACCCCGGCAAGGAGGTCATGGAACTGGAGGTCAAGGGCCGCAACCTGTCGCAGGGCATCCCGCGCAGCTTCACCCTCAACAGCAACGAAATCCTCGAGTCGCTGCAGGAACCGCTGGCCGGCATCGTCGGCGCCGTCAAGACCGCCCTGGAACAGACCCCGCCGGAGCTCGGCGCCGACGTCGCCGAGCGCGGCATCGTACTGACCGGCGGCGGCGCGTTGCTGCGCGACCTCGACAAGCTGCTGATGGAGGAAACCGGCCTGCCCGTGGTGGTCGCCGACGACCCGCTTACCTGCGTCGCGCGCGGCGGCGGCCGGG
>JBATJF010000419.1:0-1719 GCA_049668345.1 Gammaproteobacteria bacterium | reverse complement strand
CAGCAGCACCGTGGCATGGGCGGCATCGCGCAGCGCGGCGGCCATGGCGCGCTGCGTGTCGTCCGGACTGGCAGCGCTGATGGCGGTCCTGACGTCTGCGGCAGCATCCCGGCCGGCATCCGGATAGCAGGCCGCAATACCGGCCAGCGTGGCAACCAGCTGCGACGGCGCCGCGATGGCTTTCGCATGCACGGGAAACAGGAATTCGTAATCGACCGGGTTGACGAACATGAGCTGCGCGCCATTCAGCGCGGCCTTGCGCAGGCGGTGACCGGCCAGCGGCAGGTCCTTGCGGATATTCGAGCCGATCACCAGCGCGGCCGACACGCTTTCCAGTCCGGCCAGCGACTGTCCCAGCGTCGGGCACAGCGGCGCCTGATCCTGGTCGCAGAAGTCCGCCTGGCGCAGGCGGTGATCGACATTATTGACACCGATGCCGCGCGCGACGGCCTGCAGCAGTGACAGTTCCTCCAGCGTTGCGGTCGCCGAGGCCAGCACGCCGACCTGCTCCGCGCCGCTGCTGTTGATCACGCCGCGCAAGCCGTCGACGACGGCCTGCAGTGCGCTTTCCCAGTCGGTGCGCTGCCAGTTGCCGTTAACCCTGATCATCGGCTCGCTCACGCGGTCTGCGCTGTACAGGCCCTCGTAGCTGAAGCGGTCGCGGTCGGACAGCCACACCTCGTTGACCGCCTCGTTCTCACGCGGCACCACGCGCATCACCTGGCCACGCCGGATGTGCACGTAAATATTCGAGCCGATGGCATCGTGCGGCGCGATGGTGGCGTGCTGCTGCAATTCCCAGGCGCGCGCCTTGAAGCGGAACGGGCGCGAGGTGAGCGCACCGACCGGGCAGACATCGATCACGTTGCCGGACAGCTCGGACTCCAGCGAGGTTTCGATATAGGTGCCGATTTCCATATTCTCGCCGCGCCCGGTCGCGCCGAGTTCCATCTTGCCGGCCACCTCGCGCAGCATGCGGATGCAGCGCGTGCAATGGATGCAGCGCGTCATGTCGGTGGCGATCAGCGGGCCGATATACTTGTCCTGGACCACGCGCTTCTTTTCGGCGAAGCGCGAGATATCACGGCCGTAGCCCAGCGCCAGGTCCTGCAATTCGCATTCGCCGCCCTGGTCGCAGATCGGGCAGTCCAGCGGGTGATTGATGAGCAGGAATTCCATCACCGCCTTCTGCGCGCCGGTCGCGATGTCCGAGCGGGTGTAGACCTTCATACCCTCGGCGACCGGTGTGGCGCAGGCCGGCAGCGGTTTCGGCACCTTCTCGACCTCGACCATGCACATGCGGCAGTTGGCGGCGATCGACAGCTTCTTGTGATAGCAGAAACGCGGTATCGGGATGCCGGCGGCGTCCGCCACCTCGATGATCATGGCACCCTTGCGTGCCTTGAACGGCTTGCCATCGATCTCGATGCTGACGAGATCCTCTGCCGGGATTTCGGCTTGCGCACTCATGCCGCCTCCCCTGCCGCTGCCCTGGCGCCCGCCAGGCAGCGCTTGTGGGTGATGTGGTATTCGAATTCGTCGCGGAAATGGCGCAGAAAACCCTGCACCGGCCAGGCGGCCGCCTCACCGACGGCACAGATGGTCTTGCCGGCGATCTGGTCGGCCGCGCTCAGCAGCAGGTCGAGATCCTCGGGACGGCCCTGGCCTTCCTCGATGCGCTTGATGATGCGGTGCATCCAGCCCGTACCCTCGCGGCAC
>JBATJF010000418.1:0-2927 GCA_049668345.1 Gammaproteobacteria bacterium | reverse complement strand
CAGCAATGGTTGTAAACACAAGCACCATAAAAGGGGCCGGATCACAGCTGTCCCGTAAACCCCTCTCCCTTCGGGGCGCCTGCATGGAGTTTCTGTACTTTCAGTCAATCCATGTGGGACAGCAGTGATGCCGGATACATTTTCGAACGGGGCTGAAGGGAAATCGACTCTTCCCCAAATCATGTGTGTAGATCTCCGCTGCAGGGCCGAATTCATTCGGCCAACAACCTTGCCATCAGAAGCAATGCGTCTCGTCTGTATTGATGTATTACCCGCTCGATCAGGAGAAGGCCCGGGAAATCCGGGCATCCGGAGTGCCAGACGCGATCGCCTTTTATCCGGATAACACGGCCCGGTATTGCTACCGGGCCGTATTTGCAGCGGCTCAGTAAGCCGGCGCGTCGGCTTCGTAGCTCAGGCCCAGTCTGCCTGCCTGCTCACGCACGGTGCGGTAGATCTGGTCGTCGAGCGAGTCCCTTGCACCGCCGGCGTCCTTCACTTTCCGGTCCAGGTAGGCCGCGCGTTCCCTGGTCAGATCACTGATCTGGCGCCTGAGTTCGTCGCGGCGTTCGGCCGTTTCGCTGATGACTTGCGCCTGTTCCTCCGGGGCCATGGCCTGCAGGGCTGCCGGTAACTTGTCCTTGTCGATGCTGGAAAGATCGACGCGGCCGCTGCTCACTTCATCCACCAGCTCGCCCTCGCCGAGGAAATTGGCGGCACCGCTTTTCGAGGCATTGAACGTCGCCCGTCTCGCGCGTGACTCGACCGATGAGGCCGCATGCAGCTTGTCGGCCGCTTCGGACTTGCGGCGTTGTTTTTCCTTCTCCGCAGTGCTGCCGTAGTACAGGCGCGTGCCATCCATCTTTGCAGACAGCGCTGCGATTTTCTCGTCGAAGGGGGTGGCGATCGCCACGGCGTTGCCGTTCTGTTCCACCTGGAAGTACTGGCCAGACCCCAGTTTGGCGATCTGTTGCCAGGCCGGCGTGGTTTCGCCCGCCTGGCCGCTCTGGATGGCATTGACCACGATGCCTTTCGCCCGGGCCGCCCGGAGCGTGACCGGGTATTTCACATCGTCCTGGTAATCCATGTGCGGCGGTGCGTCACCGACCAGGAACAGCACCTTGTAGGTTCCTGCCTGCTGGCTCCAGGACACCTTGTGTATGGCGTCATGCAGTGCCTGGTTCACACTTTCCGGACCGTCACCGCCGCCGTCGGCCTGAAACTCCATCAGGGTGGCGTACACGGAATCCAGGTCACTGGACAGGTCCACTACCCGGGTAACGTAGGCATCACCGCGGTCGCGGTAGGCGACCAGCCCCATCCGGATCTCGGGTGCGGGTTGGGCCGAGGCCAGCGTGGTGGCGATGGACCAGATCTTTTCCCTGGCGGCCTGGATCAGGCCCCCCATGCTGCCGGTGGTATCCAGAACGAACACCACGTCGATACGGGACCGGTCATTGATCACCGGATCGATCACAGGCGGGTCAGCGGGAGTAATCCCGCCAATGCTCTGGTAGGCCGGTAGCAGGGCTACCGTGGCGGTGGTAAAGGCAAACAATGCCAGTGCGATGAATTTCGATTTCATTTGAGTATCTCCTTGAAACTTCAATGGCTGGATGAAAGTTTGCGCACCGCGGTCTCTGCGACGCGGTACGCGTGTTGAAAGCGGTCTTCGCCTGCCTCTCCGGCCGGACCTGTACCGGACTTGCGCTCGACGCTTTTCGGAATGAAGACAAACAGCGCCTGCACCAGGAAAAAACACCAGATGCCGAGCAACACGCTGCCGGTACGCGTGAGCGCCCAGATGCTTGCTGCCAGGCCGAGGCCGTTCAGTCCCAGGTCGGCGAGTGCCGACAGTGCGCTGGAATAGAAGTACAGCGAGCGGATGAGCCAGATCATGCCCAGGTGCACGCACACGTAGAGCAGCAGCGGAGGGTGCGTGAACCAGAGTATGCCTGCGACCATCAGCCAGGCCGCGGTGGCCGTGACCCGGCCGACACGCTCGGTACTGCGGCGCAGCAGGTAGACGACATAGACGAGGCCGATAGCGGCGATCAGCAGGCGCAGCACCGGGACGCCGGGAAACACCGTGTCCAGGGTGGTGTACAGCACGCCACCGGCCAGGCTGGCGGCAAGCGCGACGGCGACGCCTTCAGGAAAGGTGGGTTGTTTCATGACCGGCTCCTGTGCTGTTTTTCACGCAGAAAGGCCACTTCCACGTCCTCGTCGCGGACGGTGATATCCGGAAGGGTCCAGTCGTCCGCGGGCCTGGCTCGGGCGTTTTCCCCGGCCAGCAGTTCGGCCTTCTGCCGCATGCTCGCCAGGCGCGCCTGGTTCTCCCTGATCCGGGTGTTGAGATCATCGAGCGTTTCCTCTAGCACCTTGCGCCTGCGGGCAAGAATTTTCCCGAACCTTTGCGCCTCCAGCTTGCGCCTGATGCAGGCGCGGGCGAGGTCGTCATTGCCGGCGTCGAAACAGGTGTCGAGTTCCGCTTCAATCTCGTGCGATGACTGTTCGAGATCGGTTGCCCGGCTAATGAGCTGACGCAGTTCAAGCTGCAACAGCTTGCTGCGTTGTTCGTCGCGGGCCAGTTCCTCTTCCATTTCGCGGACCGCCTGCCGAAGCAGTACATCGGGTTCCTCGATGCGGTCGAGCACGGCGTGGAAATCGGCCTGGAACAGTCGCGAGACGCGTGTGATAAGTGCCATGGTTGCTACCTCCTGCGGGTTGATCGGATGTGAATCCAGTCTGGGCGAGCGGGCGGCAGGGTTGTAGACAGGCTTTGGTAAAAGCTGCGGCAGGATATTTACAAAAGATTTACATGTCGCTGACCGAGTCAGCTGTTAGGCTTTACTCAGTAGTCAGAATCTATTGCTACGGTCAAATGTTGTCGTCCCCGCGCAGGCGGGGACCCGGTCGCTTGAAAC
>JBATJF010000417.1:0-2890 GCA_049668345.1 Gammaproteobacteria bacterium | reverse complement strand
ATGCAGTGCAATAGAATGCCAACAGGCAACATCCACAGCCCACGGAAACAATTCGATGAAGAAAAAAGACGGCACCTCAGGGCAGGCACGCATCCCTGCCCCGCCACACCCGCAGCAACGACGCCAGCCGCTGCCGGGATGCCAGCCCAAAGCAGAGGATCCCGGTGCAGAGGATCGTGTGCGGGCAATCCTCGAGAATCCCAGCTATCTACAGGCGGATCAGGATGTCGATTTTCTCAATCTCGACGAAACCCGTGGCGTGCGTCTGCAAATCGACTATCAGAAACCGGAGTTTCTGCTCCGGCAACATGATATCCGGCACACCGTTGTCGTGTTCGGCAGTACGCGCATTCTCGACCCTTCAACCGCACGGGCCAGGCTGGAGCAGACGCGCGCACAACTCGCCGGTGATCCCGACGACGCCGGCCTGCAGCGGCAATTGCATGTCGCCGGGCGGATACTCGCCAACAGTTCCTATTACGAGGTTGCCCGGGCGTTCGGCCGGCTGGTGAGCCAGACCGGCAAGCAGTCACGCGACGGTCAGCTGGTGATCATGACCGGCGGTGGCCCCGGCATCATGGAAGCCGCCAACCGGGGTGCCCATGACGAGGGCAGCAAGTCCATCGGCCTGAACATCAAGCTGCCGCACGAACAGTATCCCAACCCCTATATCACACCGGACCTGTGTTTCCGCTTTCACTACTTCGCCCTGCGCAAGCTGCACTTCCTGTTGCGCACCCGGGCGCTGGTGGCATTTCCGGGCGGTTATGGTACGTTCGACGAGTTGTTCGAGACCCTGACCCTGGTGCAGACACGCAAGATCAAGCCGGTCCCCGTCGTGCTCGTCGGTGAAGCGTACTGGCGGCAGGCCTTCAACGTGGACTTTCTGGTCGATGAAGGCGTAATCGATGAAGAGGACCGCGAGCTGTTCTGGTACGCCGAAACGGCACAGGAAATCTGGGACGGCATACTGCAATGGCACGAAATGAACGGGACGCCGTTGTTGATGCCCGGCGCCTGACTGGCATCAGGCAATTTTCTGAAGGTATCACGGATGTCCGACCTGAATGATCCAAGAGTGCTGTTTGCTGCCGAACGCACCTTGCTGGCATGGAACAGAACCAGCATTTCACTCATGGCGTTCGGTTTTGTTATTGAACGTTTTGGCCTGTTTCTCGAAATCGCTGGTAAAGACGAAATAAAGATATTTCAACGACACATTTCTTTCATCGCAGGCATCTCCTTCATCCTGCTCGCCTCGTTCCTGGCATTTGTTTCGATAAACCAGTACCGGCAGGTGCTGAAGACATTTAGGCCCGTTGAAATACCCGGCGGTTACAATGTTCGTTTGGGAATAATCACGAACGCTATTATCGGGATCCTCGGGCTGCTGTTGAGTTTTTACCTGGTACGGGGTTTTCTGTAAGGCAGATAGAGAAAACCCTGTTTGCGCCCTGAAATTCCACGCCGTGGGGAATCTATCCGCCATACCCCCTGTCATGCTCAGCAACCGGCCCGGTCCGTTTTCAAAGAAACTTCAGCGCGCCCCGGGCGGGCGCATGCGCCAGTACCGGATCAGGAGATAACCGAACAACATGCCGCCCAGATGGGCAAAATGCGCCACCCCCGCCGCGGTCCCGGTAACGCCTGCAAACAGCTCGATGCCTGCGTAAATCGTTACGAACCATTTTGCCGGCAACGCCACCGGCGGGAAGACCAGCAGCAGCACTTCATTCGGAAACCGCATGCCAAACGCGAGCAACAGCCCGAATATGCCACCGGAGGCACCCACGGTCGGGTAGTAGTCACCACTCAGCGCGGACACCAGCAGCTGCACCAGTCCGGCACCGATCACACAGACAAAATAATAAACGGTGAATGCAACGGAGCCCCAGACGTTCTCCATGCGCGTGCCGAACAGCCACAGGGCATACATGTTCAGAAACAGGTGCATGACGCTGCCGTGCAGAAAGCTGTAGCTCACCAGCTGCAGCAGCTGGAAATGCTGCTGTACCGGTTGATCCGGCAGACTGCCCGACTGGCCCAGCGGCCAAAGCGCCAGGGCGGTAATCAGTGGCTCACCATAGGAAAGCTCGAAAATGAACATCAGGCCGTTGGCGATCAGCAAGGTCCTTACCACGGGTGGCAGCAGCGAGTAGGATGATGTGAAACCGGCCATATGAACGCCCTTGTTCAGGAACGCCTGATCAATCCAGGTGACCTGTCATTGCAGGCGTAGCGGAGCACATTCGTCAACAGGGAATCAGTCAGCCGGAGACTGCCTGACGCACGACCAGTAGTTCACGACACGCAGGACGACGGTTAGTTCTGCTTCACACAATTGCGCCATCGCCTGCGCATGCTGCAGCATCTTTGCGCTATGATCGCCGAAATCAACGGCAGCGAGAATGTGTTGGTAGACCGGCATGGTCCTGACTCCTGATTATTCCAGTTTGATTGGGCACCCGCGGCGCGACGATACCAGCAAGTGTATAGCTTCCACCCGGCTGCCGTGTGTGTCCGGACAACAGACCTTTGCCTGGCATTTTAAAGCTCTTTTTATCCAGCGACAGAACCATCACTGCAATATCGTGATTAAGCTTCTTCCAGACACCTGCTCCCGTCTCCTGTGTCTTGTTCATGCTACCCGCAATTCGCCCGTTCTCCGGGGATCCTCGTCGAGACAGGAATAATCAAGACCATCTTCCCTGGCGTCCACGGCCATTGACAAACTGGCGGCCGTTGCTGCATAAGCGAGGCATTTGTGACCCGCGTGCCCGCCATCGTGCAGACCGGCGCCTTCAACCGTCATGATCATCCAGGGGGTGTCCCCAGCGCGCCTGCAACTGTGCAAATGCCTTGCTCCCGGCGATGATCACCACTTCGTCAC
>JBATJF010000416.1:0-4017 GCA_049668345.1 Gammaproteobacteria bacterium | reverse complement strand
GCCAACTTCATTTCACACATCAGGAATATCGCCAAATTCCTTGCCAAGGACTGCAACGAGTGCTGCATCAGTGTCATCATGGATGGCGAAAATGCCTGGGAGTACTACCCCGACAACGGCATGCACTTCATCGATCGCCTCTACCAGGCGCTGGCCAAAGAACCGGCGATTGAGGCCGTGACCTTCACGGAGGCCGCCCGGCTGCCGGCCGCCAGATTACCGGCGATTTGTCCGGGCAGCTGGGTGTACGGCTCATTTTCCACCTGGATCGGTGATGCCGAAAAAAACCGTGCCTGGGACCTGCTGGTCGAGGCCAAGCGCGACTACGACCGCTTCATGGACATGACCACGCTGGACGAGAAGCAGCGCACCCGCATCACGCGCCAGCTTGCGATCTGCGAGGGTTCCGACTGGTTCTGGTGGTTCGGCGACTACAATCCGAGCGAGTCGGTACAGGATTTCGATCAGCTGTACCGCAGCCAGCTGCGCATGCTTTACCAGCTGATGGACACGCCCGCGCCGCCGGCACTGGAAATTCCCATCTCGCATGGCATGAGCCAGGTGCGTGGCGGTTCCGGTACCATGCGTCGTAACTAGCCCGCATGTCTCACCGGGCGGCAGGCTCCGCGACGGCGCCCCGGGGTGCCGGCTCGCTGTCTGCCTGGCGCCTTGCGTTCTTCAACACCCCTTGACACGGTAAACAGCGAGCAGCCATGCCATGACCAGCAATCCCTTGTTACGCAGACGCAGCGGCATCCTGTTGCATCCCACCAGTCTGCCGTCGCGGCGGCTCGATGACGACGCGCAGCGCTGGCTGGATTTCCTCGCCGCCGCCGGGCAGGGTGTCTGGCAGGTGTTGCCGCTGGGCATGCCGTGCCGCGGCTATTCACCCTACCAGTGCCTGTCGGCGTTCGCCGCCAACCCGGCGCTGCTGCCGCTGGACAGCAATCTGCAACCGCAGCCGGACGACCCGGGTTACCGGCAATGGCAGCAGCAGCAGGTGTTCTGGCTGGAGGATTTCGCCGACTTCCTGTTGCTCAAGCAGATGCACGACGGCAAGCCCTGGTACGAATGGCCGGATGTCTACCGCCATCGCCGACCCGGCGTGCTGGAGACGCTGCGGCGCAAGCACGCCCACCGGCTGGAGCTGATCCGCTGGCAGCAATTCCAGATATACCGCACCTGGAATGCGATCCGTGCTGCGGCCGCCGGGCGCGATATCCAGCTGTTCGGCGACATGCCGATTTTCGTCGCGCATGACAGCGCCGACGTGTGGGCCGCGCCGGAACGCTTTCTGCTCGACGGGGAGGGACGGCTGACCTCGGTGACCGGTGTGCCACCGGACTATTTTTCGGCCACCGGCCAGCGCTGGGGCAATCCGCACTACAACTGGCAGGTGCTCGCTGACGAGGGCTTCGACTGGTGGCTGAAACGCCTGCAGACCCATTTCCAGTGGTTCGATCTGCTGCGCATCGACCATTTCCGCGGTCTCGAGGCGGTGTGGATGATCGAGCACGACTGTCCGACCGCCGAGCGGGGTGAATGGGTCAAGACGCCGGGCGACGCGCTGTTGTTGAAGCTGCAGCAACAGATGGGTAACCTTCCGCTGGTCGCCGAGGATCTCGGAATTATCACCCCGGCCGTGACCGAGCTGCGCAAGCGTTTCAACCTGCCCGGCATGGCCGTGCTGCAATTTGCTTTCGATGCCTTTGAAGACAATCCGCACAAGCCCCGCAATATCACGCCGGATACCGTGGTCTACACCGGTACGCACGATAACGACACGACCCTGGGCTGGTTCCGCTCGATGCAGCCCCACGAGCAGCAGCACGTGCTGGAGACCCTCGGCATCAGCGACCCGGCCGGAGTGGTCGAGGCCATGATGAATGCTGCCATGCAAAGCCGGGCGCAGTTGTGCATCCTGCCGCTGCAGGACGTGCTCGGGCTGGACTCGGACGCGCGCATGAATTTGCCGGGCAACGACGGCGATCACTGGCGCTGGCGCTTCGACTGGTCGCAGATGACACCCGATACCGCTTTACGCCTGAAGGAGATGAGCACTCATGCGCAGCGCAGCTGATAAAAATACCCCGGTCCTGAATGTGTCCCGACAGCGTGTGCAGGACGGCGCCGCGCACGATCCGTTCGAGGTGCTGGGCCTGCACGAGCGGGCGGACGGCAGCCGCGAGATCACGGTGTTCCTGCCGCCGGCGGAGGCGGTGCAGCTGGACGGGGTGGGCGCGATGCAGCGCCTGCCGGGCAGCGATTTCTTCGTGCGGTCGCTGGATGCCACCGACGTTCTGCCGCTGCACTACAATCTCACCTGGACCGAGAAGCTGACCGGCCACGTGCATCACCAGGTGTCGCCATACAGCTTTGTGCCGCAGATCGGCGATTTCGACCTGCACCTGTTCCAGGAAGGCCGCCACCAGCACGCCTGGCAATTTCTCGGTGCGCGGCTGGCCTGCATCGATGATGTGGCAGGCGTGCAGTTCGCCGTGTGGGCGCCGGGCGTGACGCGCGTCAGCCTGGTGGGCGACTTCAATGGCTGGGACGGACGCCGGCACCCGATGCGCTGCCGCGGCTCTTCGGGTATCTGGGAACTGTTTGTCCCGGGCCTGCAGGCCGGCGACACCTACAAGTACGAGGTGATGGCACGCAACGGCCAGGCGTTCACCAAGACCGACCCCTATGCGCGCCGCATGGCGCTGCGGCCGGACACCACCTCGATCGTGCCGCAGGACAGTACCTGGTCGTGGGCTGACGGGGAGTGGCTGGCCGCGCGTGAGCAGTTCGACTGGCAGCACCGGCCGGTGAGTATCTACGAGGTGCATGCCGGTTCCTGGCGCAGGGCTCCGGACGGCGGCTTTCTCAACTGGCGCGAGCTGGCCGAGCAACTGATCCCGTGGGTGACCGGCCTGGGTTATACCCACATCGAGCTGATGCCGGTCAGCGAACACCCGCTGGACCAGTCCTGGGGCTACCAGGTGACCGGCTACTTTGCGCCGACCGCGCGCCACGGCAGCCCGGACGACCTGCGCTACTTCATCGACCAGTGTCATCTGGCCGGGATCGGCGTCCTTCTCGACTGGGTGCCAGCGCATTTCCCGCGCGACTTCTATGCCCTGGCGCGCTTCACCGGTGAGCCGACCTACGAACATGCCGATCCGCGCCGCGGCGAGCACCAGGACTGGGGTACGCTGGTGTTCGACTACGGGCGCCGCGAGGTGCACAACTTCCTGCTCACCAACGCGGTGTACTGGATCGAGGAGTTTCATATCGACGGCCTGCGCGTGGATGCCGTGGCCTCGATGCTGTACCTGGATTATTCCCGCAAGGCGGGCGAGTGGTCGCCAAACCAGTACGGCGGCCGGGAAAACATCGAGGCCATCGAGTTCCTGCGCGAGATGAACCGCGTGGTGCACGGCCTGTTCCCGGGCGTGCTGACCATCGCCGAGGAATCCACGTCCTGGCCGATGGTGTCGCGCCCCGTCGAGATCGGCGGCCTCGGCTTCAGCCTGAAATGGAACATGGGCTGGATGAACGACTGCCTGTCCTACATCGAGGAGGACCCGGTCCACCGCAAGTACCATCACGAAAAGCTGACCTTCAGCCAGCTCTATGCCTGGACCGAGAATTTCGTGCTGCCGCTGTCACACGACGAGGTGGTGCACGGCAAGCGCAGCATGCTCAGCAAGATGCCCGGCGATCACTGGCAGAAGCTGGCCAACCTGCGCCTGTTCTACGCCTGGCAGTATGCCCACCCGGGCAAGAAACTGCTGTTCATGGGCGGCGAGTTCGGGCAGTGGCTGGAGTGGGACGAGGGCCACACCATCGACTGGCCGCTGATGGAGGTCGACGGTCACCGCGGTGTGCACCAGCTGCTGTGCGATCTCAACCGCCTGTACCGCGAGCAGCCTGCGCTGCACCGCTACGACCATGACCCGGCCGGTTTCCGCTGGATCGACTGCCACGACAGCGACCAGTCCGTGCTCAGCCTGCTGCGCATGTCCGATG
>JBATJF010000415.1:0-3200 GCA_049668345.1 Gammaproteobacteria bacterium | reverse complement strand
GTGGTGGGCTCGTCCATCATGGGCATCGGCGCATCCGAGCGGCCCAGGGCGGTACGCTGGGCCAAGGCCAAGGAAATTGTCAGTACCTGGATCATCACCATACCCGGCGCGGGCGCGGTGGCGGCGGTTGTCTACCTGCTGATCCATTCCGTGTTCGGGGTACTGTAAGCACATCAGCCAGGCAGGCCTCCGCTTGCCGGCGATACTGGATTCCAATGGAGACGAGACTATGAGCGAGAAACCGGATTCACTGGTCACCCGGCTGGTCGACCGGGTATTCCCCCGAATGCCCGACTTCTACAGCCTGATGAACGACCAGTGCGACGCCCTGGTTCAGGCGATGGATGCCTTCATCGCCTTCATGGAGGACGGCAGCGCCGAGAAGGCTCAGGCCGTACGTGCCATCGAGAAGCGTGGTGACACGCTCAAGACACGCAACATGGATATTCTCAATCGCGCTTTCGCCACCCCCATGGACCGCGAGGATATCTACCGGGCCATCATCGCCCTGGACATGGGCATCAATTACGCCAAGACCACCACGCGCGAGATGGAGGCCCTGAAACTCGCACCCGATCCGTTCATGCTGGAGATGGCGGTTGAGTACAGGCATTCGGCCGAGGCGCTGCAACGAGGGTTCAGCAAGTTGTCCACCGATCCGGGCAGCGCGGAGCAGGACGCGAAACTCGCGGGCAAGGCGGAACGTCAGATCGAGAAAATCTACCGGCGCGCCCTCACGGCATTGTTCGATACCGATGCGATTATCGAAAAACTGGATGCCGACACCGAGGGCTCGAAGGTCAGGGCTATTTTAGCCGTGGTGGAAATGTTCAAGCGCCGCGAGGTCTATCGCCATCTGTCCAACGGCGGTGACCAGCTGGCATGGGCTGCGGACCGCCTGCGGGATATTATTGTCAAGATTTCCTGAACTCCTGTTCTGTCGATTGGCACCTCCCGCTGGCGGCTTGCAGCAGCGACCGGTTGCGCGCTCGCGTACAGAAAACGCGATGAAAGCGTCGGCAAGCGGGAGGGGCGCCGTGCCAACGGACCGCAGCAGCCCTTTCAGCAGTGGCCGCCAGTTTGTTCGATCGGTTATGCTGCCTGTTCCCGATCCAGAATTAAAATCCATACTCGGCACGAGCCGCGACACGACAAATCTGCCTGACCATGGCCAATACCAGACCAGACACATTCCTGGCCCCGGCTGCAGCGGCATTCGCCCGCCTGTACCGGGCACTGCGACGGCGCCTGGCGCCAAAAACCGCTGAGCAGTCCGAACCGGCCGAGGTTCAAACAGACCTATGCCTTGCGCAGTCCGCACGCCTTGCCAGCCACTACGCGGCGCTGGCGTTGCCGGAAGGCCTGCTGCGCGCCTGCTCGGCTGAACCGCTGGACGCGGATGACGCACGCTTTGTCGGTCGTGATGAGCAGACGGCCCGCCTGCTCGCCGCACTGGAAAGGTGGCGCACCGGGCGCAACGCCATGGTTGCCGTCACCGGCCCCCAGGGATGCGGCATCAGCTCGTTGCTGCGGCAACTTTCCAGACATGTGACAGGCCATGAAACCTGCCGCTACGGCGAGCTGAAACACCGGCCGTACGACGTCAGCCAGACCCTGGCGCTGCTGGGCGGTGTGGTCGGCTGCGAGCAGCCCTGCGCCTCGGTCGAGCAGCTGGTTGAATACATCAATGGCCTTCCGCCGCAGGTGATTGTGATCGACAATGGCCACTTCCTCGCCTGCCGCATCATGGGCGCCAACGAGGCGATACGCGTATTCGGCGCGGTCATGGTGGCCACGCAACAACGCCACCTGTGGGTGCTCGGCTGCCAGGAACATGCCTGGCGACGCCTGGTTTATGTGTACCATGCCGACCGCTATTTCACTGATCTTATCGAACTGCCGTTGTTCAGCGAGGCCGAGCTGGGCCTGGGCCTGGCAGCACGCCTGCAGGCAGCAGGGCTCGCGTCCGTCTCCGGGACTGCCGGTGACGAACGGCTACCCACCGCACTCGCTCGTCAAATGCCCACCCTCCACAAGCTGAGCAACGGCAAGTACGACCTGGCCTGTTTCTATTTTCTGACTGCCCTGCTGGTACAGGATGAAGACGGACAACCGGATATACAGGCTGTCCGGGCGCTGGACTTCAGCGCGCTGAAAGACCTGATCAGCGAGGAATTGTTTACCCTGGCGGAAGTGGCGGCCCATGGCCAGCTGACGATCGATGACCACTGCGCAGTGTTCCGTTCCACACATGATGAAAGCTGGCTGCTGCTGGAGCGTCTCTACCACCGGTGCCTGCTGGACAGGGATGACACCGGGGCCGGGCCGGGCTACTTCCTGGTGCCGCCGTATTCCGACGTGATCACCAGGCATCTTGCCAAGTTAAACTATCTGTACTAGGAGTCACGGCATGCACGAAGACACCATCGCCCAGCTCATCGAGCTGCTTTCGCTCCCCCGGCTGCTGCAGGCCGCCGCGGTAATGGTTTTTGCATGGCTTGGCCTGCACATCATCCACGGCACCCTGCAGAAGCTGATACTGCGTTTTCCCCTGTATCGCCTGCAGATGGGGCAGCTTTTCCCGGTCATCCGCATCTTCACCTGGTTTCTGGTCGTTGCCTACATCATTTTCGGCATCATCAAGCCACCGCAGACCATCGTGTTCGCGGTACTCGGCTCCCTGGGCCTGGCCATCGGCCTGGCGGCACAGGGTGGTGTGCGCAACCTGCTCGCCGGCGTGATGATGATATTCAACCCGCCGTTCCGCGTTGGCGACATGGTGCACTTCGGGGGTTACTATGGCGAGGTCACCCGTCTCGATCTCAGCGTGACCTGGCTGCGCACGCTCGACGACAACAGGGTGATGGTCCCGAACTCGGCCGTGCTGGAGAAAGCGGTTGCCAATGCGAACAGCGGCGAACTGTCCGACATGGTCGTGGTCAACATCGACCTGCCGCACACGATACCGATACTGGCGGCCCGCGCCCTGGCGACCGAGGCCACCCTTGCCTCGCCCTATACCCTGCTAAAAAAACCGGTCAGCGTCATCGTGGAATCACGCTACGACTTCGGTTTTCTGCTGCGCCTGGTCATCAAGGCCTATGTCATCGATATACGGCTCGAACGCATGCTGGCCAGCGACATCACCGAGCGCTTTATCGAAGCATTGCGTGAGCAGGGCCACAACATGGCGCACCGGG
>JBATJF010000414.1:0-1798 GCA_049668345.1 Gammaproteobacteria bacterium | reverse complement strand
TCCGTGGATTCCGTGGCCATTAACATTTTTAAATTAGCCACGGAATCCACGGAAGGACACGGAAAGACAGTAATCCCGGATTCTGACTGGTAGCGGAACTGACGCTGTGATAAATCGTTCATGTGTTACGAAGACGCTGGCGCTGCTACTGGCAGCGGCGCTGCTGGCCGGCTGCGGCTTCCACCTGCGCGGCAGCGCGGACCTGCCGGCCGACATGTCGGTCACTTTCATCACGGGCGTCCGGCCGTTCGGTACGCTGACCGAGGATTTCAGCCTGGCCCTGCGCCAGCGTGGCGTCGCGGTGACCGACCGTGAACAGTCCGCGACGGCCGTGCTGCACGTCACGCAGGACACGACCGACAAGCAGGTGCTGTCGGTGGACATCAACGGTAACGTGCTCGAATATCAAATCCGCCAGAGTATCCGCTTCCGGGTGGCGGCCGTCGATGGCCGGCCGGTGGTTGGGGAGCAGACCGTCGCCCTCAGCCTCGATTACATCTTCAGCAGCACCGACGTGCTCGGCAAACAGCGCGAGGAACAGGTGGTGCGTGCCACGCTGCAGGAAAATCTCGTCAACATGGCCATGCTGCGCATCGCCGCCGCGGCCAGATAGCAAGCCGAAACCGCCGCCAAACGAACCCGCCACGGCCATGCAACTCAAGCCCGAACAGCTCGATGCACATCTGAAGAAAAAACTCGCGCCGGTATATTTCATCAGCGGCGATGAACCGCTGCGCGTACTGGAAGCGGCCGATGCCGTGCGCGCCGCGGCGCGCACGCAGGGTTACGACGAACGCGACGTGCTGACGGTGCAGGCCGGCTTCGACTGGAACAGCCTGCTGGCCCAGGCGGGCAACCTGTCGCTGTTCGCGCAACGTCGTATCATCGACCTGCGCATGCCGACCGGCAAGCCCGGCGAGGCCGGCGCGAAGGCGCTGCGCGAATTCGTGGCGCAGGCGCCGGAAGACACCCTGTTGCTCATCACGGCCGGCAAGCTCGACCCGTCCGCGCGCAAGAGCAAGTGGGTACAGGCGCTCGAACAGGCCGGCGTGGCGGTCTTTGTCTGGCCGCTGAATGCACAGGAATTCAACGGCTGGGTACAGGCGCGGATGCGCAAGCGCGGGCTGCAGCCGAGCGCGATTGCTGTGCAGATGCTGGCGGAGCGCGTGGAAGGCAACCTGCTGGCCTGTGTGCAGGAGATCGACAAGCTGTACCTGCTGCGGGGCGCAGGTCCGGTCGATGCCGACGCCATTATCAGCCTGGTCGCGGACCATGCCCGCTTCGACGTGTACACCCTGGTGGATGCCGCACTGGCCGGCAAGGCGACGCGCAGCGTGCGTATCCTCAACGGCCTGCAGGCGGAGGGGGTGGCGCCACCGGTGGTGCTTTGGGCACTGGCCCGCGAGTTGCGCCAGCTCGCGGCCATGGCGGCGGAATTGGGCAAGGGACAGTCGATTTCCGGGGTGCTGGCACGCTACCGCGTCTGGACCACCCGCAAGGACGTGGTCGGGGCCGCCCTGCAACGGCTGTCGGCCCCCGGCTGCGCCCGGCTACTGCGGCACTGCGCCGCCATCGACCGCGTCTGCAAGGGGCGGGCGACGGGCAACGCCTGGGATGAGCTGTTACAATTGACCATGCAACTGGCGGGCCAGCCGACGCTGGCCGATCCGCGCCAACTGGAACAGGCGGGCTGAAGATATTCATTATGAGTGCAAAGGCTGAATCCATGCAGTTCGACGTGGCCGAATAAATGCAGACGGTCGGACAACGCGCGCGCGCCGCCGCACGTGCCATGAGC
>JBATJF010000413.1:0-8705 GCA_049668345.1 Gammaproteobacteria bacterium | reverse complement strand
GGGCCGGATCATCGGGCAGGCATTCGAAGAACAGGCCGGTGACATTCAGCGCGGCCGCTTCCTCGCGTACCCGTTCGTACAGTGCCCCGCCGATGCCGCCACCGGTGCCGCCGGGCGCGGCGCTGATATACTCCAGGTAGGCGAAACGCAGGTCCGGCGCATGCAGCAACAGCGCGAAGCCGCGCAGCTCGCCGTGGCCGTTTTCCGCGGCCAGCAGCTGGGCATGGAAGCGGTGCTTGAGCGGATCGTGCAGCTGGTCCGGCAGCTTGGCGATATCGTCTTCACCCAGGCCGGGAAACTGCGCGCGCAGGATGGCCTGCGCCTGCGCGATGGCCGCCTGGTTGGCGGACGTGGCGTCGTCGTAGATCTTGCGGATCAGGAACATGGGTGCCTGCGGGGGCTGTCAGCCCAGTGAAGCGACTTGCGTACGGGCCGGGGCGGTCGCGCTGTCAGGCAGCCGGACGCGTGCCACGATATGTCCTATCAGGTCGGTGAAGTCCATGCCTGCCTCGGCCGCGGCGGCGGCAAAACCCGCGTCCGGCGACAGGCAGGGGTTGGTATTGATTTCCAGCACCTGCGGTTCGCCCCGGGTGTCGATGCGAACGTCGACGCGTGCATAACCACGCAGGCCGAACAACTGCCAGCATGACCGCCCGAGCACCTGCAGGGTATTGTCGAGCGCGTTCCCGGCACCGGTCTGGATAAAGCGCCGCGGCGTGTGATGATACTCGAACGCCTCGCTGTCCCACTTGGCGGCGTAATTCACGATGCGCGGTTTGCCATCCGGAAAGGCGGAAAAGTCGATTTCCGCGACGGGCAGGATGCGCACGCCCGTGGCGTCCTCCAGCAGGGCGATGTTGTACTCGCGACCGTCGACAAAACGTTCGGCGAACCATGTGCCGCCGTAGCGCTCGCGCTGCTGTGCGATGCGCGCACGGATCGCATCGCCGCCGCTGACGATGGCGTGGTCGTCGATGCCGATGGAGGCGTGTTCCCAGACCGACTTGACGATCCAGCTGCCGGAGCCGGCGTCGCTGCCATCCTCGCTCCAGGCGGGGGTCGGCACGCCGTGCGTGGCGAGCCAGCGTTTCGCCAGCAGCTTGTTCGAGGTGAGAAACTGCGCGTCCGCGCCGACGCCGGTGTAGGGGATGCCGAGGCGGTCGAGCAGTTGCGGCACCCAGGCGATGAATGCCCCATGGCCATTCAGCGATTCGACCAGGTTGAACGCCAGCGCCGGCCGCGAGCGCAGCAGCTCGTGTTGCAGCTTGTCGAGGTTCGTGGTGACGGCCCGCAGCAGCGGCTGGTAGCCGTGCGCGCGCAGGGCGGCGGCCACTGCCTCGGCCTCGATCAGCGCATCCTGCTCATCGGGCGGGGCATTGGCCGGGACGGCGCCGTACAACACCGCGACACGCAACTTGCCGTTCATGACGTGGCCGCCTGCAACGCGGGCGCCATGCCCATGGGCAGCCGCTGCAGTGCCGCCTCCAGGATCATGCCGATCAGGTCGCGGTATTCGAGGCCCTGGAAGCGCGCGATGAAGGCGAGATCGGAGCGTTCCGGGTTGAGTCCCGCGAGCGGGTTGACCTCGATGAAGTGCGGTGTGCCGTCTGCGGCAAGGCGTACGTCGACCCGGCCCCCGTCGCGGCAACCGAGCGCGCGCCACGCATCGAGCGCGACCTGCCCGGCCGCGTTTGCATCGGGGCCGCGTACCAGGCGGTATTCGCAGCGCGACTCGAACGCCTCCTTGTTGAGGAACGAGTACACTTCCGTATCGCCCGCGCCGGTCGCCAGCACTTCCAGCACGCCGAGCGGGCGCGCTTCATCGCCGCTGCCGACGATGCCGACGGTGAACTCCCTGCCCGGCAGGAAGGTTTCCACGAGTACCGGCTGCGCGTAGCGCGCAAGCAGGTCCCGGCAGGTCGTGCCAAGGGTGGCGTGATCGGTGATCTTCGAGGCCGCGCTGATACCCTTGCTGGTGCCTTCCGCCACCGGCTTGGCGAACAGGGGCAGCGGCAGGCCGATGCGTACGAGGTCCGACGGGCTTTCCACCAGGACGAAGTCCGGCGTCGCTATCCCGCAGTCGCGCACCACGTGCTTGGCGAGTCCCTTGTGCAGGCACAGCGCCAGCGTGGTTGCATCGGAAAAGGTGTACGGGATCCGGTACGCATCGAGCAGCGCCGGGATCTGCGCCTCGCGCGCATGACCGTACACACCTTCGGCGATGTTGAACACCAGGTCCCAGCGCTCGCCGGCCAGCAGCCGCGGCATCAGCGCCGCCAGGTTGCCGATCGGCTCGACGCTGTGGCCGAAGCTTTCGATGGCTGCGCGGATGGCGTCGATGGTTTCCGGGCGGTCGAATTCGGCCGCGGCTTCCTCGTCGAAACCCTGTGCGAGGTACTCGTCGCGCAGGTCGTAGGTAAAACCTATTTTCACGAGTCCTTCTCCTCCGGGGTCACGGCCGGGTCATGATAGCGGTACAGCCCGTTTTCGAAGTTGCGCAGCACCAGGTCGTCGCCGTCGCGGCCGACGACATAGTCCGGCACCAGCGGGATCTTGCCGCCGCCGCCGGGGGCGTCGATGACATAGTGCGGGACGGCATAACCGGTGGTGTGGCCGCGCAAGCCGCGGATGATCTCCAGGCCCTTCTCGACCGGGGTGCGGAAATGCGCCGAGCCGGTGATGGGATCGCACTGGTACAGATAGTACGGGCGTACGCGTATCTTCAACAGCTCGTGCATGAGTTTCTTCATGGTCTCGACATTGTCGTTGACGCCGGCAAGCAGCACGGTCTGGCTGCCCAGCGGCACACCGGCATCGGCCAGCCTGCCGCAGGCCTCGGCGACTTCGGGTGTGATTTCATCGGGGTGCGTGAAGTGTATGGACAGCCACACCGGTCCGTAGCGGCGGAACAGGCGCAGCAGGGAGGGCGTGATGCGCTGCGGCAGCACGGCCGGCACCTTGGTGCCGATGCGCACGAACTCGACGTGCGGGATCTTTTTCAGCCGAGTCAGCAGGTATTCCAGCTTGTCGTCGTCCAGGCTGAGCGGATCACCGCCCGACAGCAGCACGTCGCGGATGCTCGGGGTGCGCTCGATGTAGTCGAGCGCCGCCTCGTGGTCGCTGCGCCGGATGGCCTTCTCGCCGGCCGCGCCGACCAGCCGCGAACGCGTGCAATAGCGGCAATAGGTAGTGCAGATGCCCGTGACCAGGAACAGCACCCGGTCCGGGTAGCGGTGCACGAGGCCCGGCACCGGACTGTCGTGATCCTCGCCCAGCGGATCGTCGGCCTCGCCGGGGCTCCGCAGATATTCGCCGGTCACCGGTATCACGGACTTGCGCAGTGGCTGGGTCGGATCGGTCGCGTGCAGCAGGCTGGCATAGTAGGGCGTAATGCCGACCGGCAACGGTCCGGTGTGACGCTCGATGGCCTCGCGCTCGTCCGCGCTTGGCTCGATGATGCGTGCCAGCTCGCGCAGGTCGCGGATGCGGTTACGGTTCTGCCAGCGCCAGTCATTCCAGTCGCGCACACTGGCCTGCGGGTAGAACTGCTTGCGGAAGGCGTGACTGCGCGGGCTGATGGTCAGCCGGGGAACGGGGTGTGCGAGATTGCGGGTGAGGGAGACGAGATGCGGGGCAACGGGACCTGGGCAGGCGTTGGTCTGGCGGGTTTCTGCAACACGTCCTGGAGGCTCTTCCTCTTCGACAAACACGATCTGTTTCTTCATGATATTTCCTCGTAACGTTCAGCAGTCGGTGACTGCGTGCAGGCCGTGAGCGGCTGATCCTGCAAAATGTTTAGCCGTTCCGCGCCGGGTTGCCTCCCCGTTGCCTTGTTAGCGGCTGAAGACGCATGCCGCCGGTTTTCGAACTTGCGCAATCATAGGTACGGGCGGATAAAAAACAAGACGTCAGGTGAAATATTTTTGCCCTGCCGGTGCGGCTGTCCCTGCCTGATCGGCGGGGCCATGCTCCGCTTCCCGGACCATGCCGGCACGTTGCTGACAGCGCCTCCTGCGCCGTGCCGGTTCAGATCCGCAGCGCTGGCTGACGGGTGTGCAGAAACCAGCGCTCGAGCAGGACGTGTTGCACGAACCAGCGGTTGTTCATGAGTCCCGTCGCCAGCCGGGACTTGACGGGTTGCGGCAGCCAGGCCGACCAGTCGCGAGCCTCGCGCGGTCCGAAACGGGCTTGCAGTCGGGCACGGTAGGGCTCGAGGTCGGCACGGGAGTAGCGTCCCTGCGCCTGCAGGATGGTCGCGGCGGCCAGCAGGCCGGATTCGATGGCAGGCCGGATGCCTTCACCGCTTTCGGTACAGGCCAGGCCGGCGGCGTCGCCGGCCAGCAATACACCATCATCGAGCAGCGTGCGGCGCGCGTGCCGGTAGAGCAGGTAGGCGTGCCCCTTGAATCGCGGCTGGAGGCCGGCGGGAATGCGCCCGGCGGCGCCCAGGAACTCGCAGAAGGTGCTCACGTGCTGTGCCAGTGCAGGCTCGCCTTCGCGGCCCAGACCGATGTTGAGAAAGTCGCCCTTGCGCATGCACCAGCCATAGCCCTTGAGATCCCTGCAGAAGTACAGCTCGGGTACGCCGGGCTGGCAGCGGCAGGCGGCGCGTTGGGCGGGATCCAGCGCGAACTCGCTCTCCTGGGCCCTGACCGCGAGTTCAGTGTGCCCCACGTCGGCGCCCAGCCTGTGCGCCACCGGGCAGAAGTGGCCGCCCGCGCCGACGATCACCGGTGTCTGCAATGATCCATTCACCCGCCAGCCGTCCGCGTTGCGTACCATTTCCTGGAGCGGTTCTTTGCTACGCAGGCGTGCGTCCGCGCGCGCGAGCAGGTAGGTGTCGAATTCACAGCGGCGGATGCCGTAGCTGACCACGCGGTCGTGGCCGGTTTCGAGCATGGGTCCGTCCATGACCCCGGTGCGAAAACCGCTGATGGGCTGGAATACCCGCTGCTGCCGGTAATCCTCGACATCCAGTGCAAGCAGTTCGATGACCGCCGGCGTGATCCAGCCCGCACAGGTCTTGTCGCGGGGAAACGCCGCCTTGTCCATCACGACGACATCCAGTCCGGCCTGGCGCAGTGCCCGTGCACAGCTGCTGCCCGCAGGGCCGCCGCCAACGATCAGGACATCACACCGGTCCATGGCCTGTCTGCCCCTGTCTTGCATAGAGGTGGTCCCGTGTCCAGGCAATCTCGTTGCGGCCGGGCCGCGTGAAGACCAACTGGAAGAGTTCCAGCCAGCCGGTACTGAAACTGGCAATCGACCCGGCCAGGTAGAGGCGCCAGGCCCTGACGAAGTCCTCGTCGAATAACGCACGCACCTCGTCCTCCCGGGCAGTGAAGCGTTCCAGCCAGTGTTCGAGGGTCCTGGCGTAGTGCAGGCGCAGGTTTTCCACATCCAGCACCGAGAAGCCCCGGGGTTCGAGAATGTCCATCATCTCGCGCAGGGTGGGCGGGTAGGCCCCCGGAAAGATGCGCTTCTCGATCCAGGCGTTCATGGGGCGGGGCCGGTCACGGCCGATCGAGTGAATCAGTCCCCGGCCGGCGGGTGTAAGGCAGCGGTCGATGATGTCGCCCAGGGCGCGATAGTTGGAGCGCCCGACATGTTCCAGCATGCCGACCGCGACAAACACGTCACACTGGCCGGTGATATTGCGGTAGTCGTCTTCGATGTACTCGACCTGCTGACCGAGCCCGGCCACTGCCGCACGCTCGCGTGCATAGCGGATCTGTTCGCTGGACAGGTTGTAGGCGCGCACCCTGACGCCGTACTCCCTGGCCATGTACAGTGCCAGGGCCCCCCAGCCGCAACCCGCCTCGATGACGGTCTCGCCGGGCTGCAACTGCAGCTTGCGGCAGACGTATTCCATCTTGGCGCGCTGGGCCTGCTCCAGGGTCAGCTCCCGGGACGGAAAGTAGGCGCAGGTATAGACCAGTTCCTCGTCCAGCCAGAGTCGGAAGAACGCGTTACCGAGATTGTAGTGATGACTGATGTGGTCCGGCGAACTGTCCGGCGTGTTCGCTCGCGCGCGATTGCGCCACAGTTGCCAGGCCCGGAGCAGGGTGTTGTACCGGCTGGTCCGGGGCGCGGCGCGGTTGATGGTTTCGATAAAACTGACCAGGTCACCTTCCACTTCCAGGCTGCCCCTGCTGTAGGCATCACCGAAATGCAGCTCCGGGTTGATGATCAGCCGCCACAGCGTATTACGGTCATGGATCTGCAGGCGCCTGTCACCCGGCGTGTCGCCGAGCGTCACCTGCTCGCCGTTCCAGAGCACGAAGCGCACGGGCGGACTGCCCATCAAAACGAGCAGTTTGCGCAGCGCCCGGCGTTCCAGCCCGCTGGGCGCCGCGGCGTCCGGCCGGTTCGCGGCGTCCGGCTGCTTGCGTGGTGGTACGCCGATGGAATGTGTTGCGCAGGCAGCTGCCGGGGCCTTGTGCCTGCTCACAACGTCGTCAGTGTTTGTGCTGGCGCGTTCCCCGGGTATGCCGCTGCGTTCAGTCACGGGTGCCGCTATCCGGCCGGTCCGGTTCCGGGGTTCCGGGCTCCTGCGCCGGGCGGGCAGGCGGCTGAATGTTCGTGTCCGTGGCCGGTGTGTCTCTTGCGCTGCCGGTGCCGGCCTGGCAGCCGGGGTCCTGTTTTTGCCAGCGGAACACCCGCATCGGCGGAATGTTGAGCAGTTCCAGCTCGGTCCGGCCGGCCCCCATCAAGGGCTGGCACAGGGTCATCACCCGGTCGCTGGCCTGGTAGGCCACGAAGCGTCCGTTGGGGGCGAGTTGTGCGCTGACGGTGGCAAGGATCTCTGAGCCGGTGTCGCGGCTCATGGTGGAAAAGGGGATGCCGGACAGGATGACGTCCGGTGCATCCATGCCGTAGCGGGCAAGGATTTCCCGCAGCTCACATGCGCTGCCGAGGTGTGCAACCAGCCTGTTGTCATCGATCCTGTGAATCAGGCGGTAAAAGTGCGGATTGATTTCGATGCACAGCAGCCGGGCCAGCGGTGACATCGCGCGCAGTATGGCCCGGGTCGTGCCGCCGGTACCGGGACCGAGTTCGACAATGCTGCGTGCCGACCGGATGTCGGCGCTCTTCATCACACGCTGTTCCAGAAAACGCGAGCTTGGCGTCACGGAACCGATTTGCAGTGGATAGCGAAGGAACTCCAGGAAAAAAGCCAGGCGGTTGCGCAGCGGGCTGTCAGGTTGCTTCCCATTTACCATGTCATAGTTTCCGTTTGTGTCGAGGTGTCTGGTCTGTGCAGGTCGACGGGCGATAACGTCCGGACCGGCATCGGGCTGTATTTCATCATGCCTGCCCCCGGTGTCGCCGCTTCGGTTGCGGCAGCATGCGTTTGTCGGCATACCCGCTTATAGTAACCATTATTACAATTTACGCCATGCAAGCCTGCAATTCAGCTGATAATGTCAATTAACCCGGCCATATGCCTGGTGGGAGTGCAGCGGTTGCGGAGATCCGGTTGCAGCAACGTGCAGCATCCCGGGCAGGGACGTCCGGGGGCGGATGACGGAGAGCAAAGGCGGAGCTATGTGCCGTGAATCCATGGGTCGGGAGATATCCGATGCACTTGACCGGAAGGTCGCGTGTTGCCTGCATGAACGGCATGACATGAAACGATGTTTTCGCCATAGCTGCGTTCGGGTGACGCCATGATCGAAATCGATGGCATGATGGGCGAGGGCGGCGGACAGGTGTTGCGCAGCTCGCTGTCGCTGGCATTGCTGACCGGGCAGCCGGTTCATCTCACGCGCATCCGCGCCGGGCGTGACAGGCCCGGGCTGGGATACCAGCACCGCATGGCCGTGCAGGCGGCCGCCCGCATCAGCGCCGCCCGGGTCGAGGGCGACCGGATCGGTTCGCAGGACCTGTATTTTTCACCCGCGTGTGTCAGCGCCGGCGACTATCGCTTCGATATCGGCACGGCCGGTGCGACCTCGCTGGTGTTGCAGACGGTGCTGCTGCCCCTGGCACTGGCCGCGGGCGGATCGCGGCTGCATGTCACGGGCGGCACGCACGTGCCCTGGAGCCCGTGCTTTCATTACCTGGACTGGCACTGGCGGACGTTGCTGGCGCGGCTGGGCGTGACGTTCGAGCTGGAAATGATCCGGGCCGGATTCTATCCCCGGGGCGGCGGCGAGGTGCGCGCCGTGCTGCCGGGCGGTGCGCGGCTCAACGGGCTCGAACTGGTCGAGCGTGGCAGGTTGCTGCGGCTGCGCGGACTGTCCGCGATCGCCAATCTCGAAGAAGAGGTCGGGCAGCGCCAGCGCAACCGCGCCCTGCAGCAGTTGCGCGAACTCGACTGCGACATCGATATCGCGCTGGCCAGCCTGCCCGCCTGGTCGCGTGGTACGGTGCTGGTGCTGCTGGCCGAGTTCGAGCACAGCCAGGCCTGCTTCTTTGCCCTTGGCGCGCGCGGCAAGCGCGCCGAGCGGGTGGCCGATGAGGCCGTGGCCGACCTGCTGGGATTTCTGGCAACCGATGGCGCCGTGGACCGCTGGCTGGCCGACCAGTTGCTGTTGCCGCTGGCCTGTGCGGGACAGCCATCGGAATTTCGCACCAGTGAAGTGACCCTGCATTTGCTAACCAACGCCGACGTGATCCGGTGCTTCCTGCCGGTAGCGATAGCCGTGTCCGGCGTCGTCGGTGCGCCGGGAACAGTTCGGGTGGTTCCCGGCTAGTCTTGC
>JBATJF010000412.1:0-2444 GCA_049668345.1 Gammaproteobacteria bacterium | reverse complement strand
ATCCTGCTGGGCGCGGTCGGCGGCCCGCGCTGGGAAAAACTGGAACGCTCGCTGCGGCCGGAGCAGGGCCTGCTCGGTCTGCGCTCCGAACTCGGTCTGTTCGCCAACCTGCGGCCGGCGCTGCTCTACCCGCAGCTGGCCGAGGCGTCGACGCTGAAGGCGGAAATCGTCAGCGGCCTGGATATCATGATCGTGCGGGAGCTGACCGGCGGCATCTATTTTGGCAAGCCGCGCGGCATCCGGACCCGCGATGACGGGCAGCGCGAGGGTTTCAACACCCTGGTCTACAGTGAGTCAGAGATCGAGCGGATCGCGCGGGTGGCGTTCGAGACCGCGCGCAAGCGCTCGAAGCGGCTGTGCTCGGTCGACAAGGCCAATGTGCTGGAATGCAGTGAGCTGTGGCGCGAGGTGGTGGTGCGGACCGCGCAGGAGTTCACGGATGTCGAGCTGAGCCATATGTATGTTGATAATGCTGCCATGCAGCTGGTGCGCGCACCGAAGCAGTTCGACGTCATGGTAACGTCCAACATGTTCGGCGATATCCTGTCGGATGCCGCGGCCATGCTGACCGGCTCGATCGGTATGCTGCCATCGGCCTCGCTGGACAGTGCCGGCAAGGGCATGTACGAGCCGATTCACGGCTCGGCACCGGATATCGCCGGCAAGGGCGTCGCCAACCCTCTGGCAACGATCCTGTCACTGGCGATGATGCTGCGCTACAGCCTCGAGCTGCCGGCGCTGGCGGAGCGCATCGAGCAGGCGGTCGGTCGCGTGCTGGACGAGGGTCTGCGCACGCCGGATATCGCTTCGCCGGGCACGCGCTCGGTGGGCACGCGGGAAATGGGTGATGCCGTGGTGGCGGCATTGCGGGTTTAAACAGGAATCAGCCGAACAGGTTCAGCAAATATGTCAGCCAAATTTGATGTCGCAGTTGTAGGTGCCACCGGCGCGGTCGGTGAGACCATGCTGGAGATACTCGCGCAGCGCGATTTTCCGGTCAACAATGTCTATCCCCTGGCCAGCGAACGCTCGGCCGGCAAGCGGATCCCGTTCAGGGGCAAGCACCTTGTCGTGCAGGATCTGGCGAGCTTCGATTTTTCGAAGGTGCAGATCGGCCTGTTTTCGGCCGGCGCCTCGCTCTCGGAACAGTATGCGCCGATCGCTGCGCAGGCAGGCTGCGTGGTGATCGACAATACCTCGCAGTTCCGCTACGACGACGAGATTCCGCTCGTGGTACCCGAGGTCAACCCGCACGCCATCGCCGATTACAAGCGGCACGGCATCATCGCCAACCCGAACTGCTCGACCATCCAGATGCTGGTTGCCCTGAAACCGCTGCATGATGCTGCCGGCATCGAACGCATCAACGTCTGCACCTACCAGGCGGTGTCCGGCACCGGCAAGGAGGCCATCGAGGAACTGGCGAAGCAGACGGCCGAGCTGCTGAATGGACGCGAGGCCACGGCGGAAGTCTACCCGCGCCAGATCGCCTTCAACGTGCTGCCGCAGATCGACGTGTTCCAGGACAACGGCTACACCAAGGAAGAAATGAAAATGGTGTGGGAAACCCGCAAGATCATGGGCGACGAGTCGATCCGCGTGAACCCGACCGCGGTGCGTGTGCCGGTGTTCTACGGCCATTCCGAGGCCGTGCATATCGAGACGCGCAAGAAGCTCACGGCCGAGCGGGCACGGGAACTGTTGCAGCAGGCACCCGGCGTGGTGGTGCTTGATGAGCGCCGCAACGGCGGCTGGCCAACCGCGGTCACCGAGGCGGCCGGGCAGGATCCCGTGTTCGTCGGGCGCATTCGCGAGGATATTTCGCACCCGCAGGGTTTGGATCTCTGGATTGTCGCCGACAACGTACGCAAGGGTGCTGCGCTCAACAGCATCCAGATCGCCGAAATATTGGTTCGGGAGTATTTGTAAGTTATAGTCTGCCACCATGCCAACAAGCTGTTGATGTGGAAGTGGCTTCTCAGGATGAGTCAACCAAAAGGGGATTCAGGAATGCTCAGAAAAATGGCTGTCGCCGCGGCCTTGCTGATAGTGACATCGCCCCGTTTGTTTGCCCTCGGGCTTGGCGAGATCAATATGACGTCGGCACTCAATCAGCCGATGCAGGCCGTCATAGATCTGACATCCTCGGCCGGTACTCCTGTTGACACCATCAAGGTATCCCTGGCCTCGCTCGAGGCGCATCGGCGTGCCGGGCTGACCAAGGCAGCGCTGCTGGCCAATTTCAAGTTCACGGTGGAACCGGGACGCAGCGGCAATGCCGTGGTACGCGTGACCAGCGCGGACCCGGTGCGTGAGCCGTACCTTGAATTCATGCTGGAACTGGAATGGCCGAACGGGCGCCTGCTGCGCCAGTACACCGTGCTGGTCGACCCGCCTGTTACCATGCCGGCCACGCCCTCGGTGCCGCCCGCACCGGTGTCGCA